>JABHHM010000312.1 GCA_018671575.1 Methylococcales bacterium
ACTGATGCTGGATAACAAAGGGCGAAAGTGGCGTGTTGCCATTTGTGCATTGATTTCAACAGACTGAATACCCAATGCTTCAAACAAAGCACTGCCTGTGCTCACCAATTCATCCTTTTCAACCGAAACGGCACCGATACGGGCATTAAAAGGCATTAAAATTTCAGTTCTAGTTAATGTGTCTTTACTTTGTGCCAGTTGAGTTTTAGATTGCTTGATTTGTGCTTTAATAACGGATTTTCGACTGTGATAGCTTGCCAATTTACCTTCTAAGTCAGCAACTTGTTGGCGAAGATTCAAGACTTTTTGCTCTTCAGTATCCACTTGCGAGCGTGCAACCACACCTTGTTTGTGTATGGCACGTAATCGTTCCAATTCTGCTTGTCCGACCTGTAAATTTTTTCGGACAAGATTAAGAGAGTTTTGTGTGCTTTGTTCTTCTATTTCCAATTGTTTTAAAGAAGACTGGCTACCGACCAGTCCTGCTTTGCTTTGATCCAGCGAAAACTCAAAGGTGGTGGACTCAATTCGTAATGCAACTGTGCCTTTGGCAAGGATGCCTCCTTTTTTTAATTGTGGATGAATATAACTAATTTTTCCACTGACTTCCGCTTTGGTAGTGACCAAAATAGTGGGTTCAATATTGCCATAAGCGATGGCTTTGGACCGAAAGGGGATTTTTTTTAATGTAATGACTTCAACTGTTTTGGTCGGAAAACTTAATTGTTGATGCTCGATTGGTGGTTTTGATTTTACTTTAAAAATAACCAAAGCCAGTGCTAGGATAACTATTGTCGGTAGAATAAAGGGCTTTTGTAATAGATTTTTCATGATTAACTATTTTCCTTGGTGTTTTTGCTCATAATATGGGGTGGCTTGCTATCAAGGTTTGTTTGGTTTCTTTCTTAAAGATGTATAATACCTCAAAAAGATATTGCTTATGGTTAAACTTCTACATTCATTTTTACTGACTCGTCATTGGAAAGATAGTGTCAATGGGATAGAACTGTGCTTTTGGTTTTGTACTCCAAATGGCGCTGCAAAAGTTGTTATTGATGGTCAGCAAAGTGTATTTTTTATTGAAAAACCGCACGTTGAAAAAGTACAAAATTTATTACAAATGATGACGGGTTGGTACAGTATACCACTCAAACTCAAAAGCTTTTCGGGTGATGGCATTGTTGGTTTTTATTTTAACCAACAACGCTTGGTCTATCAGGCTAAAAAGTTATTGGCAGAACATCAAATTCCTGCATTAGAGTCAGATATTAGACCCACCGATCGTTATTTGATGGAACGGTTTTTAACGGGTTCAGTCAGCTTGCAATTTTCACATCATAAAACAATGAGTCGATATACTGAGATTCATCATCCGCAGATGAAATCGATTGATTATCAACCTGAGTTTAAAGTTGTTTCTCTGGATATAGAAACCTCCTATAACGGTAAACAACTTTATTCAATTGCGTTGTTAAGCCAACAATGTAGAAAGGTTTTGATGATTGGGGAAGGTCAAAATACGTCATTAATTGATTATGTTAAAAATGAAGCACAATTACTTTATCAACTAATTGAAAGCATTAAAAAAATTGATCCTGATATTATCATTGGTTGGAATATCGTCAATTTTGATTTTAGAGTGCTGCTGGAAAAGTCACAACAATTGAATATTCCGTTGAAAATCGGGCGAGATGGGCAAGCACTCTATTGTCGGCAATCCACTCAGCGACAAAACCATATTTTCATTGAAATTCAAGGGCGGGTGGTGTTGGATGGTATTGAGGTACTTAAAAGTGCCACTTATCATTATGACAGTTATGCATTGAATCAGGTGGCTGGAAAATTATTGGGTCGAGGAAAATTAATTCAGGAGAATTCGACAGACTCATGGAGTCGTGTCAAAGAAATTCAGCGACAATTTGAAGAAGATAAAGTATCGTTGGCAGAATATAACATTGAAGATTGCCAATTGGTTTGGGATATATTTGAAAAAGCAGACTTAATGGCTTTTTTGATCGAACGAACCAAATTGACGGGGCTGGAATTAGAGCGTTTTGGTGGTTCAGTGGCTGCTTTTGATAATTTATATTTACCTCGATTGCACCGCAAAGGTTATGTTGCACCAACGATTGAACAACAAATAACGTACCAGTCTGCACCTGGTGGTTATGTGATGAATTCTCAACCTGGGTTTTATAATCATGTGCTGGTGTTGGATTATAAAAGTTTATACCCGAGTATTATTCGCACCTTCAAAGTTGATCCTTATGCTCGAATTGCAGCCATAAATTTACCTGATGAAGCAACCATACCTGGTTTTCATCAAGTCAGGTTTGCCAAACAAGATAATATTTTGCCCGCCATTATTGAAAAATTATGGTGTGCCAGAGATCAGGCAAAAAAACAAAATAATCAACCATTATCTCAAGCCATAAAAATCATCATGAATTCATTTTATGGGGTTTTAGGTACTAAAGGTTGCCGAATACATGATTCAAGATTGACTGCATCGATTACGTTACGAGGTCATGAAATCATGAAAACCACTCAGAAATTGATAGAAGAAAAAGGGTATGATGTTATTTATGGTGATACAGATTCCGTATTTGTCTGGTTAAAAGACGTAACTGAAAAACACCAGATCGACCAAATTGGACATGGATTGAGCCTGGCAATTAATCAATATTGGCAAGATGTTTTGGCAGAGCAATATCATTCTGATTGTTATCTGGAAATGGAGTATGAAACTCATTTTACTCGGTTTTTAATGCCGACAGTCAGAGGTTCAGATAAAGGCAGTAAAAAGCGTTATGCAGGGATAATTATCCAAGGTGATGAAGAAAAACTGGTTTTTAAAGGACTTGAAACGGTGCGATCGGATTGGACGGTATTGGCTAAAGAGTTACAACAGAACTTGTATCATAGAATTTTCCATGATCAACCCTATGAAGATTATATTCGAGAAATAACGGAAGATGTTCTAAACGGTCGATTGAATCAGCAATTAATTTATCGCAAGCGTTTACGTCGAAAATTAGCAGATTATCAAAAAAATATCCCTCCTCATGTTCAAGCCGCTTTAAAAGCAGAGCAGTTTTTTTCAGCCAATAATCAACGCTCAAAATATCGCAACGGCGGAACTATTTCTTATATTAAGACGATCAATGGTCCAGAACCAATGGAGAATATTCAGTCTGATATTGATTTTCAGCATTATATTGATAAACAAATTGAGCCGATTGTTGATAATATTGTGAGCTTTTTAGGTTCGAGTTATCAACGGATTACGCAACGGCAAGAGGAGTTGGGGTTGTTTGATTGATAGCTCTTGGATTCTAAAGGTATTTTTGTTGCGAGTCACCTTTGCCTACCAAACAACAAAAGGCAGTTAATGAATTTTTGGCGGTTCAATCGTATCAGGATAATGAAAAAAATTATTCAGTTATTAGTGGAGAATTAAATAGCGCAACATCAATAAAACACGTGAACGAAGCCAGTACATTGTTGAAATTGGCTCAAAATGGGTTGAAAGATTTAAATAGAATTGCCCAACAACGTTTGCTTGATTTTGATAAAAAACCAGCAGGAAGTACGGAAAAACAACTGGATGATACGGATGAGTCTATTAGAAAACTGGATAAATTTACAAAGGTGTATTCACGGACAGCCTCCTAGGTTAAACTAGTTCTTTTATCAACAATCAGAGCGTATGTATGATTGAACGACCTAAGTCGGGCGAAAGAGCTTTATTAGTCAGTATAAATTTCCACTCAATCAGAGACGAAGATGATATTGATGAGTTTAAAGAGTTGGTTATGTCTGCGGGTGTTGAGCCCATTATTACGGTTCATGGCAGTCGTAACTCCCCTGATCCAAAATATTTTATTGGTGTTGGTAAAGCTGAAGAAATTAAACAATCCATTGATGCCAATGAAATAGAAATTGTCCTGTTTAATCACGCTTTAATGCCG
>JABHHM010000418.1 GCA_018671575.1 Methylococcales bacterium
ATCTCATCTATTTTTTGCAATGCGTCTTGACGGTTTTTTATTTCAACTAATGTTCTATTAAATCCACAAATAAATGTATGCTCATCTGGTGGACCACATAAATCTGCTGTTAAAATTACCGTTTTGAGAAACCCTGTTCTCAATGCAATATAACAACCATTGCTATCGTCGTAATCATGAATGGTTATCTGATTTAGTAGATCATCGGGGTTATCTAAAAGTTGCGCCACAATTTCATTAACAAATATATTTTCACGAACAAATCTAAGTCCATCAATCATTTCTGTCTCCCTTTTAAGCCGCGATTTTAACTAATTTGCAATCATGAATGGTTGCTTTTAACTCGATGTTTCTTTGTTTTAAATTGGTAATTGTTTTACCACACCTTACCTTGTCTGATTCCTCAGTTTCACCGTCTGTCATGACCAGAAGCAACCGATCGATTGAGGTTTGGTTATGTTGAATGCACGTTCTGATTTCAACAACATTGATTTTCGTTCTTTCCTGTATTTCTTGTTTAATATCGGTTTGGATGGTCATTGTTAGTTACTCCTCATCTGCAAAATATTCAATGGACGGTTCAGCACTAATATTGAATGGAGTACCGTTTACTGTAATTTTCACGCTTTCATTTGCTAAGTAATTATCGTTAGCCTGGTTTGACTTCTCAGCATATTTCAATGCTGCAGAATGTTCATCAACTGCATATGCACAGTGCTGTTCACCATCTTCATCAATAATAGTGAATTCACTACACTGGTGCTTTTCGGCATAAGGTGGATAAAGAAATTCATGGCATTTATCACATCTTTCCATTTACACTCTCCTTTTTTGGATACATAAATTTTTAATCCGTTCGATATAGTCGTTCGTTTTTTCATTTTCAAGAAGTGGGTATTTGTGTTTGTAACTGCCCACGAATATTGATTGCTTCATACCAGTTGCATCACCAATGCATCTAGCAAGCAGGCGGTCTTGTTCACTTTTATAGCCTTGCCTTTGCCATTCGGGTTGGTCTGGGCTGGGAGCAGGAACAGTGGATTCTTTGGTACTCTCGGGGATCTTATTGAGACGCTTTTTATTCATTTTTGGAATTCTGTATTGCCAGATGGATTTGAATAAAAGCCCAATGTAACTGGTTGTTGCTTTTTGATTGGTGTAAGCAATGGCATTCATTACGTGTTTTTTATCAATCAAAGTTCCGTTGTCGTTGGTTTCTTCACGATTGATTGAATCAATAGCGTCATCAATAACACCCTCGCTTTCGTCCCTGGAATCCGCATCAATCAACTGCATCAACTCATCTTTATCGACTGATTTCTCTTTGGAAAAAGCAACGCCTGAGCTAGGGGGAACAGACGTTGAAAGGGGCGGAGTTTTAGGCGGGACAATGGTTTCATGCTTAACCATTGCAGATTGAGGTGATTGGGCTGGTGGTTTGATGTATTCGGGACTGGGGTTGTAAATCGGGGTGATACTTTCAATTTTGACGGGAAAAGTGGTGGGATAACTTGGTGTGCTTTGCCCAACCAGTTCACCCGTGTTGACGTTCAAAAAATAGGTGTTTGGCTTACCACCCTTGCCACGAACAACGACAATCTTGCCGAGTCTAAGCAATTCCTTGATGGCTCTGTAAACCGTTTTCACGCAATATTGTGATAATTCCGCAAGTTTTGATTTTGAGATCGACACGCTAAAACCATGGCTTGCCAAAACGTTTAAAACAGTTTTGCAACAGGCAAGGTCAAATCGCTGGTTAAGTGCCCAGAAGACGGTGGTTATATTATTTTTGTTTTGAAGTATCACTGCCAAATTCCCTTGATTAATAATATCGGGACGACAGCACGCACATAGAGGCACATTAACCCCGTATCAATCGCTAGAACAGCGGTTTTGTGGCGGGGTAAATTGTTTTGTTCATTCCTATGGCGAGACTCTAATCCCGTGTGCAAAAGCACAATTCATGCAAAAAGGATGACGGATTATTTTTGCGAATGCAATGGTTTTTTTAGATTTATTTTAAAAAAGAAAGGAAAACAGATGGCGAAAAGTGTTTAAAAAACAACTTTTCGCCCCTGTGGAAAGGGCGGTGGGTCTATTGATGAGTTAGAGTTACCAGCAAGAACGAACGAATTAATTTGGCATATCCCGAAGGACCACATCAATGCCCACCATTATAGCTTAGTGGAAAGGTCTATCAACGTTTTCTTATGCGTTTTGCATGGAAAACAGCGATAAAACTAAAAAAATCAGATAATCAGATAATTCTTTTTCTCCTTTTGCCAAACAGAAAAAACTTCCATTTGCATTAAGTTAGTCAGTTGTTTTTTTATATAAATAAAACTACTACTAACTAACTACTTTCTATTAGTAGCTCTGAAAATTGTTAAAAAAAGGACTCATATTTACCCCTAGGCAAAATGTCCCTATGGGTTTTTACCCTTGGCTTATTCTTTCCGTATTCAATAATAAGTATGAAACTTATATTTTTATATCTCTATAGTGATAGTTCCCACCAAACCTAGGTTTTTACTTAAATCCAAGGTTTAAATTCAAAACGTGGGCTGAAACGTGACCCAAGGTTATTACCTAACCCAAACCCGCATTTATCGACGTTCCCGCCCCCTTTTATTCCACTCCTACCCAAAATCAGACAATTGAAGAATCCGAAACGTGGGCTCAGACGTGACCCGACTTTTTAAAAAAAATAAAAATTGTTTATATTCAACGCATTACGAGAATGTGGTGGTGGAGAGAGAGGGATTCGAACCCTCGATGGGTGTTAACCCATACTCCCTTAGCAGGGGAGCGCCTTCAGCCACTCGGCCATCTCTCCAATAGATGATTGGATTATACTATGTTGTTCGATTAGCTCAACATTTTGGTTAAAAATTTTTACAAAAAAATGAAAAACATTGAATGTTATAGAGAAACCCTAACTTTCGCTACTATTATCTTTTTCTTTTTCAATTTTATCATAGATTTCTTCTCTGTGAACAGCGATATGTCGAGGAGCATTAACACCAATTCTGACCTGGTTGCCTTTAACACCCAGTACCGTCACAGTAACCTCGTCACCAATCATTAAAGTTTCTCCGACTCTTCGTGTAAGAATTAGCATTCACACTCTCCTTGATATATTTCTGTATTTTAATTAATTCGCCTTGGTTTAATGGCTATTAAGTCATAATACAAAAGTCCTTATTATTTTTAGCTATCTATCCCTATAAGTATCATATATACCAGGATATAACATTTTTCAATGTAATAATAAGAAATATTATCAATATGCATCCGTCTATTTATTAATTATATCAATTAATTATCAGATTTATCTAATGCAAACTCTTCATGTAAGATTCGGACTCCAAGCTCCAAATACTTTTCAGCAACCACCACAGAAATCTTTATTTCTGATGTTGAGATCATTAAAATATTAATACCTTCTCGGGCTAAAATTTCAAACATACTGCTCGCAATTCCAGCATGAGATCTCATTCCAACACCAACCAAAGAAATTTTGACAATACTTTCATCACCCAACACCTCTCTCGCACCTAAATTAGCGGCGGTTTCTTGTAACACACTCAAGGCTTTTTTATATTCATTGCGATGAATGGTGAAGGTAAAATCGGTGGTTGCATCAGCGGTCATGTTCTGAATAATCATATCCACTTCAATGTTAGCTTTGGCAATAGGACCTAATATTTTATGGGCAACACCAGGTATATCTGGCACACCCAATACAGTTAATTTAGCTTCATCACGGTTAAATGCGATACCAGAAATCAGTGCTTCTTCCACGTCTCCATCCTCTTCACAATCTTCAGAAATAATTAATGTACCCGAGCCTTCTTCAAAAGAAGACAACACCCTTAATGGTACGTGGTATTTACTGGCAAATTCTACAGATCTAATTTGTAAAACCTTTGAACCTAAACTCGCCATTTCCAGCATTTCTTCACAAGTAATTTTATCCAGTTTTCTTGCTTTGGGTTCAACTCTGGGATCAGTTGTATAAACACCATCAACATCGGTGTAAATTTGACATTCACTGGCATTCAATGCCGCCGCCAACGCAACAGCGGTTGTATCTGAGCCTCCTCGACCAAGTGTTGTAATATTTCCTGATTCATCAGCACCTTGAAAACCTGCAACCACGACTACTTTTCCATCATCCAGATTTTTTTGAATGTTATCTTCTTTGATGTCTTTAATACGCGCTTTTGAGTGAGAGCTGTCGGTCACAATCCCTGCTTGAGTACCCGTATATGGCTGGACAG
>JABHHM010000468.1 GCA_018671575.1 Methylococcales bacterium
AGCGACAGGATGAACAGCAAACTTTACATCTACACCGTTTTTTTCGAGCTCGTCAGCAAGTTTTCTAACTTCATGTTGAGCCTGTGCGACTGCCATGCCATAGCCTGGAACAATAATTACTGTCTCAGCAGACTGCATGGTGAATGCTGCATTTTCTGGGCTCATTTCTTTTACGGTAATACCCGATTTTGTTGCAGACTGGGTAACCGTTTCGTCAACTTTTCCAAATGCACTAAATAAAACATTGCTGAGTGAACGATTCATTCCTCTACACATAATATTTGTTAAGAAAATTCCAGATGCTCCGACTAATGCACCACTTACGATTAATACATGGTTCCCCAAAACAAACCCAGCCATTGCTGCTGCAATTCCTGAATAAGAATTTAGAAGCGATATCACAACGGGCATATCGGCACCACCAATTGGGATGACTGATAAAATTCCCAATAGCAACCCAATTCCTATTATAAAATAGAAATATAGAGGTGTTGTAGTTGTTGTAACGGCTAGATAAGTAATAACAAATAACAATATTAAAACAAGTCCATTAAAAAGATTTTGTTTCCAGAATGTAATGGGTTGACCTGAAATAAAACCCTTCAATTTTCCATATGCCACAAAACTTCCAGTAAATGTAATTGTTCCGATAATAATAGCTATCATAATAATGGTTGAATTTACCGGATCTGAATTGCTTCGTTTCATAAATTCAGCAATTGCGACCATAGCTGATGCAGCACCACCAAAGCCATTAAATATAGCCACCATTTCTGGCATTGATGTCATTGCAACTTTTAACGCAGAAATAACACCAATAATAGTTCCAATTAAGACACCCAAGATGATAAATTTAGGATCAAATGTTTCGAGTTTTACCAATGTTGCGACAATTGCAATTAACATTGCTATGGCTGACAACATATTCCCTTGTCGTGCTGTATTTACTTTTCCCAATCGTTTGATTGCGACAATAAACATAACAGAAGAAATAAGATACGCGATGAGTATTAGATTTTCTTTCATTGTTTTCTCCTATTTCTTTTTCTTAAACATTTTTAGCATTCGGTCAGTTACTAAATAACCACCAACAACATTGATAGTTGCAAAAATAATTGCAATAGTGCCAACAATAGTTATCATTATATTATCACCACTTTCTCCAACAGCAAGTAACGCACCCACAATTGCAATCCCTGAAATTGCATTAGATCCAGACATTAGTGGTGTATGTAGTTGTGGTGGGACTTTCCCAATTAATTCAGCTCCTGCAAATGTTGCTTGAACCGCAATAAATAATAAAATTATAAGTTCCATTATTTTGAACTCCCTTCAATAATTTTTTTAGTCATTTCATGAACAATTTGTTTTTCATGAGTTACTACACAGTTTTTAATAAATTCATTTTCAAAATTAATATTTATAACACCGTCAGAAGTTATATCTGTCAGTAACTTAGAGATATTTTTTGACAACATTTGACTTGCATGAACCGGTAATTGAGACGGTAGATTAAGTGTGCCATCAATAATTACTCCATTATGATTAATAATCTCATCTGGCTGAGTCAATTCACAATTACCACCCATTTCAGCTGCAAGATCAATCACACAAGATCCTTTTTGCATATCATCAATCATATAATCTTTGATAAGAATTGGTGCTTTTTTACCAAAAATTAACGCTGTTGTAATAATAGCATCAGCTCTTTTTGCAGCATCGTGTAATAATTCCATTTCTTTTCGAACAAATTCATCATTCATTTCAACAGCATATCCACTATCCGTTTCAGATGAATCATCTAACTCCATATAGAGAAATTTAGCACCGAGAGATTCAACTTGCTCTCTTGCTGCAGGTCGAACATCAAACGCCTCAACTTTTGCTCCCAATCTTTTTGCGGTTGCAATGGCTTGTAATCCAGCTACCCCTGCACCAATAACCAAAATAGTTGCAGGTTTTATAGTCCCAGCGGGTGTCATCAACATGGGATAAAATTTAGAGGAATGTTTTGCAGAGTTAATGACAGCTTGATAACCACTTACTGTCGCTTGAGAACTCAACACATCCATTGATTGTGCATAGGTAGTTCGTGGTATTAATTCCAAACTTAATCCTGTAATATTATTTTCTGCAAGTAATTTTA
>JABHHM010000203.1 GCA_018671575.1 Methylococcales bacterium
GAAAACTTAATGGAATTACAAATTAAATTATCAATTACTTGGGCAACACGATTTGGGTCAATTAAACAAACATCATCATCTACTTCATTCATTAATAATTTTATACCCTTTTTTTCCGCATTAAAATGAAGCGATTGAATTCTCCGTGAAAGCAGTTTTTTTATAGGGGTTTCTGTCAAATTCAAGACCAATTGACCTCGCTCTATCATCGATATATCCAATAAGTCATTAACCATCAACAACATGTCACGACTAATCATCTTAACATTTCGAATAATTTCTTTTGATTCTTCTTTATTAACATCTTCATCAATCAAAATCTCAGCATAACCGCTAATAGCACCTATCGGCGACCGAAGATCATGAGCCACCACACCTAAAAATTTATTTTTTTCCTTATTAAGACGCTCAAGCTCCTGATGATTACTTTCTACCTCACGATATGAAGCTTCCATACGATCCATCATGAGATTAAAATTCAACATCATTTCACTCATTTCATCCTCAGCAACCAGGGGTTTCTCGATGCTAATTCTTGCCGTTAAATCACCCGAAGCAACAATTTTTAGAATACTGATTAAATGATTAACTTTGTTAAAAATAAGAAACTTTAAAATCAAAAAAATAATAATGGAAATTGCCACGGTAATAACAAATGGGAACAAATTACTCAACACATGTTCTGAACTTTGTTCAATTAACGTTGCATTGTCAACCGCAATGACGAGACCAGCAATAACATTGCCATTAATACCCAATACAGGCATTGACTTTGAAGCAAAAACTTTATCCTTAACCCGTAAATTATGCTTATTTAAACTAAACAAGCGTCGTGGCAAACTACTCAATATCACTTGATCACTTTGATCATGCAAAATAACTTCTGCACCAGATAAGCTTGCAATTCTCGTTGATAATTGCTGATAAAGATCCAAACGTTTAAGTATCACAATATAACCAGAATCATCTCCCACATCATCAACCAGTTCCACCACGGTGATTAAACACAATATGGACTTTTTTGATAACAAAACATCATCCGTAGTAGATTGATTACTAAACAATTCTGCGGGAAGTAATTCTAACCCAGTTTTTTGAGTGTTTTGTTCTTGAAACAGTGTTTGATATTCAAATTGATAATTTTTTTTGCGTAACAATTGATTGGTTGTCAACAAGCCATCTTGATCAAAAAATAATATCAGGTCAATATTGTAGGACTGAGCATAACCTTGCAATATAATATTAATCGCACGATCATTATCATAATTCATTAATTCCTGAAACTTAGCGTTTTGTTCCCGTACAATTAAATTAATATTTTTAATTTTTTCTATTTCATTGGCAATAATTGAATGAGCAATGGTCAGTTTATTATCCAATTGTTTATCTTGTTCTTCGCTCTCTTCAGAATACCACTTCGCTGTTGAATAAACCCCATTAACAATAATAAAAGATATCAATACACCAAACATTAAAATGATTTTATGGATCAAATTTTTTGGCTTAAACATTTGCATATCAATCTATTTTGGTACAACGACGGGATAACCTTCTTTTTTCCATCGCACAATCCCTCCTTTTAGGACGCCCAATACATCATATCCTTTATAAGTCAAAAATTTCGCAGCAGCCGATGATTGCTTCATAAAACCATCCGCAATAAGAATTTTTCGAGTTTTGGGTATACTCTGAAATTTTTCATGTAAATGAAGCAATGGGATAAAAACAGAATTTTCGATATAAGCAGGTTCAATATTCCACTTAATAGGGCGAACATCCAACATGAATGGACGATCCTTGTTCATTTTTGCCTGAAATTTAGAAGGGCGTAGTTTTTTAATTTTGACCTTTTTTAACATCTTATTATTGTTCATTTTATAGTGAAATCGAATCCACTCAGGAATCCCTCCCTTAAACCAAAATATATTTTGATAACCCATTTTTATCGCCGCATCAGACGCTCTTTTGCTATAAGGACATTTAACGCCATTACAATAAAACACAATGGCTTTTTTTTTGTCTTTTGGCATCTTTTTTGAGCTTTTAACGTCAGTAGAAGCAATGTGAATTGACCCTGGAATATGATGTATTTCATATTCTATTCGACTCAGTGTGTGAACCAATAACACATCTTCATTATCACGCATATATTTAACTTCTGGAGCGGTCACTATTTTTATTTGACTAAGATTTGCCAAGCTATTTGAACAAAGTCCAATCAAAGAAATGATTAACACCGTAAAACAAAAAAATTGTTTAAACATACCGACACCTCAAATTAATGACATAATTTTTAAAGAATAGACAACTTATTTAATTTGTCACATGACTAAAAACATTATATTTTCTTTGGATGTCCCCTATATTTTTCAAAGTATCAGCTACACTCATAAATAACACGTTTCTAATCACCATAATCATCAAGTGCTCACATCATGAAAAACAAACAAATAACGCCAATAAATAAAGAAAAAGTCATGCGAGAAAGTGATTTTATTGTGTCAAAAACAGACACTAAAGGTCGCATTACTTACGGCAATCGTATTTTCATAGAATTTTCTGGATATTCTGAAAAAGAACTATTGGGGACTCAACACAATGTCATTCGCCATCCAGACATGCCCAGAGTGGTCTTTAAGTTATTATGGGACACTTTAAATCAACATAAAGAAATTTTTGCTTATGTTAAAAACATGGCAAAAGATGGTTCATTTTATTGGGTATTTGCCAATGTTACTCCCTCTTTTGACAATTCTGGTAAATTGGTTGGTCATTATTCGGTTCGACGCAAACCTAAAACCTCTAGCATCCAGATAATTGAACCTATTTATAAACAGTTATTGGCCGAAGAACAAAAGCATTCCGCTAAAGATGCAATGAATGCCTCCTATCAACTACTAGTCTCCGTACTGCAAAGTAAAGGATTAACTTATGACGAACTTGTCCTTGCAATCTAAAACAAACTTTCTAGCGGCTTTACCCGTTATATTTATGGTTTTGGCCAATCTTTATTTTGGTCTGTTTAAAACCTGGCAACCCCCACTATTAATATTACTTGTCTTATCAATAATTATTGCAGGAATAGTCTATCAACAAATGCAATCACTGCTTGATATGATTGAAAAAATATCTTGTTTATCAAAAGAAATTACCCAAGGGCGATTGGAAGATAGAATTACAGGAATAGAAGCCAATAACCCATTACAGGATACTGCATGGAATATTAATGAAATGTTAGATCAAGTCGAGTGCTGTATTCGTGAATCAAGCACTGTTTTTCAACATTTGATAGAAGGAAAATACTACCGTGCGTCATTTCCTGATGGATTACATGGTGATTTTGGTCAATTGCTGGGGAAAATAAATGTCGCAATGCAACAACAAAAAACCACCATTTCTGAAATTATTGATGTTGTTGGTAACATGGAAAATGGCAATTTCGACAAACGAGTTAACATTGAATTACAAGGTGATATGGATACATTAAAAACCAGTGTCAATCATTCATCGGAAAAGATTGGTCAAATCATTAATGATGTTTCTCAAGTAATGAATTCAATGGCTCAAAATAATTTAACCGCCAGAGTGGACGTTGATGCTGCAGGAGAGTTATCAAATCTAAAAAACAATATAAATGCGGGCTTAGCAGCACTATCAAAAACCATTGGAGAAATCCAGCAAAGTATGATGATATTTGCCGAAGCAACGGGAGAAGCCAATCAGGCAATTATGCAAATTGCAGATGGCTCTATGCAACAATCCAATGCCGTTGCACAAATTGTCGATGCCATTGAACAATCCAAACAAGCCATCAATGAAGTGACCTTATCCATTGAAGATGCCACCGTTTCTGCCGAAAGTTCAGTAGAAGAAATGAGTCAAGGCGAGGGTCAATTAGAAGAAATGTCAAAAAACATGGGGGAAATTAAAGAACAAAGCATTCAAATCTATAAAATTACGGATGTCATCAGTAGCATTGCCAATCAAACCAACATGTTGTCACTCAATGCCGCCATTGAAGCAGCTCGAGCAGGAGAACAAGGAAAAGGCTTTGCCGTGGTAGCGGATGAAGTTGGAAAATTGGCGGAAAATGTCTCCAAATCTGCCAATGAAATCAGTAGTTTGGTACAAGTCTCCAGCGAATCTATTGGTAGCGGAGTTGAAATGGCCAACAATACTCGTGACAGTATTATTACTGCAGGTAATTCTGTTAAAAATAACACCGAAATGTTTAGCCGAATAGCGGCATCAATGGAACAACAAAACAGCACCGTAACAGAGCTATCCAGCAATGCTTTTTCACTGAAAGAAATTGCAGATAATAACGCATCCGCTTCTGAAGAAATATCAGCCACAATGCAACAAATGACCGAAATTTCAATGACAGCCAAACAAAACCTGGAAGAATTTCAAATTTGACATCCATTAAGTACCTAAAAGGCTTTACGCTACTAGAAATACTTATCGCAATGCTGGTGATCAGCATTGCTCTCACCGCCTTAATCAAAGCCACTACTCAAACGGTCAACGTCACTCAACACCTACAGAATAAAACATTTTCCCAATGGGTAGCATTGAATAAATTCACTGAATTACAAATCAGCAAACAAAGCATTCGTGCAGGCAATTATGAAGGCTCATCTGAAATGGCTAACCAGCAATGGTTTTGGGAAATGAATGTGAGTAAAACGGTACAAAAATCACTATTAAGAGTTGAAATCAACGTATCTCTCAAAGAAAATGACCCACCTATTAACAAACTCATTGCTTTTTTAGGTAGCCAATGACGATTAAATCAGGCTTCACACTCATTGAAATTCTCATTGCGTTGGCCATTTTTGCCGTACTGTCTGTTTTAGCTTTTTCTGGACTCTCCAATGTTTTAGAAATTAACCAGCACAACCAACAGGCACTGAACAAACTCCAAGGAATCCAAGTAGGCTACAGCAAAATAGCCAATGACCTACAACACCTAATTGAACGAAGTATTCGCAGTGAATACGATCAGATTTTACCACCCATTGTTGCCAATAACCTCGAACCAACAAAACTTGAATTCACCCGTTCAGGTATTTTATTGCCAGGCAAAACCATTGTACAAAAACCCAGCCGAATTGCTTATACGTTTAAAAATGATCAAATCATTCGCTCTATTTGGCAAGTATTGGATCGCTCACAAGACAGCCAAGCAATTGAGGAAGTAATTTTTAATGAAGCGGAAGCTTTTGAGATTCGTTTAATCGATGACCAGGGAAAATGGCATCGTCAATGGGGTCATTTAGCATTTATCAGCTCAGAGTCTAAAACCACCTTAGCTGCCATAGAAACAACCATTACCTTTAAAAAAACGGGTAAAATAAAACGACTTTTTATGGTTCCTCAACATGCCCCATTATCCTTTTAGTCCCATGAGACTGTCCGAGAATACAGATTTTCGTCAGAACAAGGCAAAAAACACAGTTCTAGCGGATAAAATTGTCTGGAACAATTTTAAACATTGCCCCCGCAGAGGCGAGGCATATGGACATGCCGACTATAGATGTGTTCTCCGACAGCCTCATAACAAAGGCATTGCATTATTAACCTGCCTGGTCATTGTCGCCATCATCACCATCAGCGTCTCAAAATTAACAGCCACTGAATTTCTTGCCATACGTCTGACACAACAACTCATTCATAAAGAACAAGCTAAGCTCTATTTACTGGGGGCAGAGTCATTATCCCAACTTGTTTTAAAGGAAGATGGGCGACAAACAAAAATTGACAGTTATCAAGAAAATTGGTCAAACAAAATGCCAGCCATGCCCATAGAAGGCGGTAGCATTCAAGGTCAACTGGATGATCTACAAAACAAACTGAATTTAAACAACCTGATCATCGACAACAAAGTCAATCCACATTTCAGCCAATTATTGATTGATTTATTAACTCAACAAGGCAAATTATCAAACAACGAGGCTTCCCTGTTTGTTCAGTCACTGACAGACTGGATTGACTCGAATGACAAAGTAACCTTGCCAGAAGGTGCTGAAGATTTTTACTATTTAGGCCTAACCAAACCCTACCGATGTGCCAATACACAAATTAATGATCTGGGTGAGTTAAAAATCATAAAAGGATTCAACGAGCAAGCCATTGAAAACATCAAACCCTATATAAGCACCTTACCATCTGGCACTTTACTCAATATCAACACCTTGTCTCAAACATTAATGAGTTTATTATTACCTGAACTCTCTTCCAGTGAAGTGGAGTCTATAGTCAATACCATTAAAAAAAGACCACTCAAAGACAAAAATAAATTTTGGTCTATCAATGAAATTAGCAACCTACTCAAAAACAACAACGACATTAAAAATAGATTAAATCCACTATTAACCGTTAAAACACACTATTTTATATTAAAAACAGAAGTAAAATTAGGCCAACTGGTGATTAATCTTGAAAGTATCTTAAAAAGAGATGAAAATAACAGCGTCTCAGTGATTAAACGACAAACTAAATATTATTAACTTTTTGATAAATCGGCTGTTGCTAGAAAAGGCACTTTATGAAAGAAAGATTATTTATCTGGTTTCAAATAAATTCAATGGATGACATTCATTGGTGTGTTGCCGACAGTGCAAGCCCACAAATAACCCATAAAGCAACCCTTTCAACACTAAATGACATCCCCGAACAACATAAAAAGAAACCCTGTATTGTTTTTGTTCCTAACACCCAAGTAACCACACAGATGGTTTCAATTCCATCAAAAAACAAAAAAAACCTTTTAAAAGCAATACCGTATGCCTTAGAAGATCATTTGGCATGTGATATAGATCAATGTCATTTTGCTTTAGGGCCACGCATTAACCAAAGCCAAATTGTTGTCAATATTACTGATAGAAAAATCATGCAAAACTGGATGGACAAACTGGTTAATTCAGGGATAAAGCAATTTAAACTCATGCCTATTGGTTATGCATTACCTCATACTGAACACACATTAAGCCTTGCTGTTGATAAAATGACAACACTGGTTCGTTTGGATAATTTTAAAATTATAAGTATTGACAATGAAAACCTTGATCCATTTTTAAAGCTGATTATTGAAGAAAACCCAGACATTGAACAGGTTAATATTGTGTCTGATAATGCTGAAATAACAAAAGAATATTTTAAAACACAATTTATCCCACCAGAAGATAAGCTTAGTTCAAGCAAACAAGCGACTCAACTCAGCTTTAAACAGCCACCCATCATTGACTATAAACACGTCAACCTATTCGATTATTTTTGTCTCCATACACCCAAAACATTACCCATCAATTTAATACAAGGTGAATTTCTACCGAAAAAATCTGCCATTTCACTGAAACCGTGGATACCTGTTATCGTTATCATCAGTATTGCAATCATTTTACAAATGCTTTTAACTCAATTTCAAATCAATCAAACCCAACAATTAATCAAACAATATGACCAAAAAATTGTACAGACTTATAAATCCACGTTTCCTCGATCAAGAAAAATTGTCGATATTAAAATACAATTTCAGCAAAAACTAAACGCCCTGAAACAACACAAAAACCAACCTGAAAATTTCATTGATCTATTGGCAAAGTCCAGTCAATTGCTTAAAACAATTAAGATCAGCAGAATCAATGACATCAGTTATCGACAAGGCGAATTACAATTGAATATCCTACTAAAAAATGTTCAGGAAATTGAAAAATTGAGACAACAATTTAAAGCCAGTTCGTTGTCCATCTCTATAAAAAGTAACATTCAATCAAATGTGGTTAACAGTCGCATTATTATTAAAAAACGGTAATTAAATCATGTTAGATTGGTGGAATTCATTACAGCAACAAGAAAGACAAATAATCAGCTTAGGCTCTATCATTTTAGTCGTTTGCCTTTGTTACATTGGCATTTGGGAACCGCTACAAATTAAACAACAGCAATTGACCAAACACCTCAACCATCAAGAACAACTTTATCGTTGGGTCATTAATGCTTCACATCAAGCCAAACAAATTCAACAGTCACAACCCAAAAGTCAACGCAACAACCAATCAATATTAAGCATTGTGGACCAACAAATTAAATCAGCCCAATTTTCAAGTCATCTACAACAATTAAAACCCATCGACAATAAAAAAGTAAAAATATGGTTTGAGCTCATTAGTTTTGACCAATTTATTCGCTGGTTAGGTGTTTTATCACAAAAATATGGTGTTCATACACAGAGTATTCACATTGAATATTCAAGCAAACCAGGTTTGGTCAATATTAGAACCACCCTAGCAAAAACAACCTCATGATGAAAAACCTAAAATATATAGCTGAGTTGAGTAACTCATCTGCTCAAACGAAACTTATCCCGCAAGGGGGTAAGTTTCATTCGAGTAGGCAAGCTACTCAACTCAGCTTTATGCCCTTGCGTTATATTATTTTCTTTGTACTGACCTACGGCATTTTTTTATTTGCTGAATTACCTGCCAATTTCACTTACCAACAAATAAAACATAACTTTCCAATGTTACAACTCAAGGGAGTATCAGGCACTTTATGGAACGGC
>JABHHM010000300.1 GCA_018671575.1 Methylococcales bacterium
AACTTCAGGATGACCAAAAAACCAGAACAAATGCTGAAATAAAACAGGATCTCCACCACCAGCGGCATCAAAGAAGCTCGTACCAAAATGGCGATCAAATAACAACATCGTTACACCACCTGCCAATACTGGAAGAATGGTAATCAATAAAAATGCAGTTGCTAACCAGCTCCATACAAACATTGGCATTTTCATTAACGTCATACCAGGTGCACGCATATTTAAGATGGTAACAATGATATTAATAGAAGCTAGGATTGAAGACACACCAAGAATATGAACAGTGAATATTAAGAAATCCATTGCCATACCAACTTTAACAGATAAAGGAGGATAAATTGTCCAACCCGTATTAATTGGTGTACCGCCGCCAGGAAAGAAAGGCACGACAAAAGATAATATCAACATTACTGCGGCGGCAGGTAACAACCAAAAACTCAGGTTATTTAATCTAGGCAAGGCCATATCTGGCGCACCGATCATTAATGGAATCATCCAGTTTGCCAAACCTGCGCCAGCAGGCATAACCGCACCAAAGACCATAATCAAGGCATGATTGGTCAATATGTTATTGTACAAATCAGGATTTAATAACTGCAATCCTGGATACATTAATTCTGCACGCATCGCCATGGCACTGATGCCACCTAAAAACAGCATAATCAATGCAAATATCAAATACATAGAGCCAATATCTTTATGATTGGTGCTAAATAACCAGCGACCTATCCCCTTAGGTGGACCGTGATGATCTCCCTCATGTTCTACTCCAGCTACAGCTGCTGTCATTTTTTCCTCCTAACTTAATTTTCTCGAAAATTTAAAAATCATTAGTCACTAATCAATGTCTTTAAATTTTACCCAAGTTCAAGGCATTTTCGCATGGTAAATAATTGCATATGTAAATATGCAATTATTTGAGTACGAAAACAACGCAAAATCGGGCAAAAGATAAATACGATGAGTAGTTACATATTATCTATATGTCTTAATATCTTTTGGCTGAATCACATCACCTGTATTGTTACCCCAAGCATTTCTTTCATAGGTGATAATCGCAGCCGCTTCAAGGTCATTCAACAGCGCACTCCATGCAGACATTGCAGTGCCTTTTTTGCCTTTTAATACGATATCAATATGAGCACTTAAATCTGATGTAACCATTTTACTGCCTTTTAATGGAGGAAAAACAGGCATCATGCCAGTTCCTGCAATATTATGACATCCAGCACATTTAAGATTATATAATTCTTCACCTTTAGCCATTAATTCATCTTTAGTCCAAGTCTTATCCGACAGTGCTTCGGCTGCTTTAGCCATCATCACAGATTTTTTACTTTCAACCCATTTGGCAAATTTTTCTTTACTAACAACCTCAACAACGATAGGCATATATCCATGTCCGCCACCACATATTTCAGCACACTGGCCACGAAAAACACCTTCTTCAGTAATTTCTGCCCAGGTTTCTGATACATAACCTGGTATTGCATCTTTTTTACCCATAATTGCAGGTACCCAGAATGCATGTAATACATCTGCTGAAGTCTGTAAAAAACGAATTTTTGTATTGACAGGCAATACCAGACGATTATCCACATCTCTTAAGTACAATTTATTACTGACATCATGTTTTTTAAGACGACTTTCTATTTTTAAGCCTTCTTTTGGGTATTCATATTCCCACCACCATTGATGCCCCGTTACTTTAATATCCATTACGTCATCACCTGTGGGCGCTAACCATAGCTTTTCCAAAACACTGTTGGCAGAACTTGCAATACTTAAATCAATACCAAGCACTAAAATAGGCACTAATAACCATGCCCATCGACCAAACCAACTCTTATGGAACTCTTGGTCTGGCTCATAATTTTTATCTTTTCTAAAAGTTACAATGGTGTAAATAATGACCAATGTAATAATAACCATAATGGTAGTAGCAATTGTGGTAGTCAGCATGTGAAGATCAAATATATCTTGAGCTCCACCACTCACTGGCTTAGGTAAATTAAGCCCCATTTCTGCAATAGCATGGCCTCCAGAAAATGCAAAGGCAATGAAACTACCCATTAGTAGCTTTAATTTTTTATACACGTTATTACTCCCCTTTATAGTAAAGATATTTTAATTTTCTATAGAATGACTGAAATGAATAAATTTTTTAATAATTGGGCGAGATAATATGTTAATTCGGGGCGATATTCAATACTAAAAAGATGTGCCAAGTGATTTATTTCACCTTTACCGTAAATTCCCCATCAACATCTATGAGGCTTGTCCGATAACTCACTTTCCATCAACCCTGCATACACCCGCAAGGGATGCCGAGAAAAAAAGAATTCAAAGACTCATTTACACACCTAAACTGAGACTTCTCAACAATTTCATACCTTGACTTGACGAAAACCTGAGTTTTCGGACAACCTCTTAACCATTTCACCTAAACAATTTGTTCAAGAGCCTTTTTATCAATAACATTCAATACTTTTCCTTGAATATGAATGATATTTTTATTCTGTAAATACTGCAATATACGAATAACTGTTTCTTTAGTTAGTCCAAGATAATCACCTATCTCTATACGCGTCATAGGTAATACAATCTGCGTCTCAGTTAAACCTTGCCGTCTAAAACGCAACATCAGCATTAATATAAAAGACACGACTTTTTCCTGCGAAGTTTTTCTGCCCATCATTAACATCATGGTTGTCTGCATTTGCTTTAGCTCTTGGTTTTGCATAGTAATTACTCGTTTTTGCACCTCGGGAATGGTGTCAGCAATACCATCAATTTGATCTTTTAAAATTTCACAAAGATAACTGTCTTCCAAGGCATAAGCCGAATAGGAATAGACATCATCAGTCAATGACGAAAGCCCCACTAATTCCCCAGCAAACCTAAAATCAATGAGACTTAATCGATCACTTTCATCTGCTTTACCATTATTTTCATTCATGCTTAATTTGAGAGTCCCTGAAGACAATGCATAAATAGAATTGGCTGGATCACCTTGATGAAAAACCACCTCTCCTCGTTTAAAAAAAACACGCCTATCAACCTGTTTGAAGATAAAATCATAACTATATTCTCCCAATTTTATTGGGTCACATATTGGAAACAAGTTACATTGTTCACATTCAATATAGCGCTGATTATTCATAAAAGCCCCGATACTTCATGTTTAATCTGATCAATTGATATCACACCTAAATGCTTAAATTTAATATTTCCAGATCGATCTATTAGCACTGAAAAAGGCAATGAACCTGTTGTATTTGATAGCTTTTTCATCAACGAAAACGAAACCTGCTCCCCAACTAATACTGTATAATTAACGGGATTATTTATTAAGAATTTATTAATATTTTCTGTTGAATCAACGGCTATTCCAATAATTTCAAACTCTTGTTTTTCAAATATTTTTTTTAATTTAACCAGATCAGGAATTTCTTTTATACAAGGTGGACACCATGATGCCCAAAAGTTAATCAAAACAACTTTACCATCCCATTCAGACATTTTATGTGGGACATTGTTTAAATCAGGAATAGAAAATGCTGGGCGATATAAATCAGATATATCATCACTATTTTGTTTGATAACAACACCGACTACCAATAACAAACCAATAACCACTAAAATGACAATCGATTTTTTCATAAATACACCTTGCCCACCTTATCGAGAATCCAAGAAATGTAACATATTTCGTTATTCTCGCAACAGTTATATTTCATTGTTATTTCACCCTCATTTCTTAATTTACCTCATCAAATAAATTCTATAGCTATTCACATCCCCCCTCTTTCGCTTCAGTTCAAGGCAAAAAAAATGAGTTTACAGATGAATATTTTTTTCGGTCATCTTTGAGGTAAACCCAGAAATGAAGCAAAAGAAGGCAATCTAAATGGTTAACAAATTATTTTTGAAAAAACAAACGTTTAGTATATAATCCCCACAAATTATGGAACCATCGATGAAAACAGTCAAATAAACACAGGATAATTTATGAAAGACGCATTGCTGTTAAAATTTAAGCAAATACCATTCAATGGCTATTTTGAGTTATGCAAACCCAAAGTTGTCTTACTTATTTTATTTACAGCGTTAGTGGGCATGCTTTTATCCACGCAAGGCTCTATTCCATTGGATTTATTTTTCTTTGCCATGATTGGCATTGGACTGGGAGCATCCTCTGGAGCGGCAATTAACCATGTTGTCGATGACCATATTGACAGGCTAATGGAAAGAACACACAATCGCCCATTGCCACAAGGCTCTATGGATAAAAAAAATGCATTGATTTTTGCCATTTTTCTTGGCATAGCATCCATGTTTATTTTAACGGTTTTTGTTAATCAGTTAACGGCTCTCCTGACTTTCATTTCATTAATGGGTTACGCCGTTGTTTATACCATGTTTTTAAAACGTGCCACACCCCAAAACATTGTTATTGGTGGTGCCGCTGGAGCAACACCCCCAGTATTAGGATGGGCAGCGATGACAGGAGAGGTAAACACTGAAGCATTATTACTTTTTCTAATTATTTTTGTTTGGACCCCCCCCCATTTTTGGGCACTGGCCATTAAACGAAAAGATGAATATGCCAAAGCAAATATTCCAATGTTACCCGTCACTCATGGTATTGCCTTTACAAAACTGCAAATTTTACTTTACACCATCTTACTTTTAGCCGTTAGCATGATGCCATTTGTTGTTCAAATGAGTGGATTGATTTATTTATCGGGTGCTATCTCGCTTGGAATGGGATTCTTATATTATGCATACAAACTCTATTTTTCGGTAGATAACAGTGATTTGGCAATGAAAACTTTTCTCTATTCGATAAAATACCTTAGCTTGTTATTTGCATTTTTGCTGGTAGATCATTACGCTAGAATTTTATTTCGACTATTTATTGCATAAAGGACAAGCACGGATTAACTTTCCATGCTTGACGTGTGCTTTCTCACTTTAACTTTTCCAAAGACAAGCACCGTCTGTTTTTTTATTGATTATTTCAATTATTTTCTGATGGGATTCTATTTCAGCTTCATTTGCCATCACAACCTTAAGTCCTGAGACACTGATCTTTGCAATTGGGCTTATTGCTTTGTTAGATTTTTGATTATCACCATCCTGGTCTTCAAATAATAGCGAGATTTGCCCTCCTGTCATGGACAAATAAACCTCTGCTAATATTTCAGCATCTAACAAGGCACCATGTAATTCACGCTTAGAATTATCAATTCCCAATCGACGACACAATGCGTCTAAATTATTTTTCTGACCAGGGTATTTAGACCGTGCCATTAACAAGCTATCTGTTATTTTACAACTGACATCAACTGCTTCATACTTTTTATCCAGTTTGTTTAACTCTGCATTAAGGAATCCCACATCAAACGGGGCATTATGAATAACCAATTCTGCCCCTTTAATATACTGAATAAAATCATCAACTATATTACTAAATCGAGGCTTATCCTTTAAAAACTCATTGGTAATACCATGAACTTCAATGGCTTCTTCATCAATTAGTCGGTCAGGCTGGATATATTGATGGTAATTATTTCCAGTTAACTTACGATCAAGCAATTCCACACAACCAATTTCAATAATACGATGACCTTGATCATGAGAAAGCCCTGTGGTTTCAGTATCAAGCACTATTTGTCTATTCATATTTATCCCTAAATTTTTTCAATGCCTTTTCTTGCCAATTCATCCACCAAGTCATTTTCTGCATGGCCACTATGCCCTTTAACCCAA
>JABHHM010000263.1 GCA_018671575.1 Methylococcales bacterium
ACTGATTTTACCGCCGATGATGTGCGTGATGAAAAAGTTAAAGTATTGCGTGCTATTAAACCAATCAATAAGGATGAAATCGACAAATTATCTTTGGGCTTTCAATACGGTGCAGGTAAAAATGATGATGAAAAACTGCCTGCTTATTGTACTGAGCAAGGTGTTTCTGCAGACTCTACAACTGAAACCTTTGCTGCAGTTCGTTTTCAGATTGATAATTGGCGCTGGCAAGGCGTTCCATTTATCATTTGGACAGGAAAGCGTATGAAAAAACGAGCATCCGAAATTATGATTCGTTTTAAAAAGCCACCCCATAATATATTTGATGCAAGTGGCTCTTCGCCTAAAGCTAACGCACTGGTTTTTAGGTTGCAACCAGATGAAGGCATGGTGTTTCGTATGAATGCTAAATTGCCAGGGTTGACAACCGATATTCAGCGATTGGTTATGCGAGCACCCTATTCAGCAGGTACGGGTAGAAACTATGAGGCTTATGAAGTGTTAATGCAGGATGTATTGCAAGGCGATGCCACCTTGTTTTCCCGTGCTGATGAAGTTGAAGAATCCTGGAAATTGGTCGAACCCATTATTAATTCGTGGAAAGACCGTCTTTCTATCAAACGATATCGTGCAGGAACTTGGGACGTGCCAGAGATAGATCAATTATTAGATGGTTGTGTTGGCGGCTGGCACAAACCAACTTAGGTAACGCGCAATAAATAAACTACCCATATTGCGTAGAAATTTTGTTTGTCTTTTTTGTTACAAAAATAGGCGTGTAGTCGCTCTACATAACTATTTTTGTGGCAAAAAAGAGGGACAAAAGAGTTTTATGCCCTTTGGGTGCAAGTAAGATGGGTAGTTTATTTATTGCGTGTTACCTTAGGAGTTACTATGCCAATTCATTGTCATGAAACCAAACAAGAATTAGCCCAGTCTTTGGCGAACTATATTGCCTCATTAATCAAAATCAATATTCAAGAAAAAGATGAATGTCATTTGGTCTTGTCGGGAGGCAATACACCCAAACAATGTTTTTCTTTGCTTGCTGAAAAACAAGGGATTGATTGGCGAAAAGTGTTTTTTTATCTCACCGATGAAAGGCATTATCCAGTGGATCATCCTGATAGAAATGATTTCATGGTTGATCAAGTGTTGTGGTCAAAACTGCCTTTGTCAGAAAATAATATCAAACGAATACACACAGAAAAAGGTGTAGAACAAGCTGCACAGGATTATCATCAATTATTAAAAAGCGCTCCAATGATGGATATCGTGATTTTAGGTATTGGTGAAGATGGTCATACTGCCAGTTTATTTCCTGATAATATTGCACTAAAAAATATTCATTTAGCTGTTCCTGTTTATCATTCACCCAAAGCACCTGATGAAAGAGTTTCTATGGGAATGTTGACAATTCAAGGAGCTAAAAAAAGAATTGTATTGGTTAGTGGCTCGGGTAAAAATGATATTCTGCAAAAAATACAACAAGGAAAATCTTTCCCCGTTACTCAAGTCGGTACTTGTGAATGGTTTATTGATAAAGACGCAATAGGTCAGTTGACACTAGATTTATAAGGGATCATTTGTCTCATAAGTTGTGATTGCGAATGTTTGAGATGAAAGTTGTCGCTAAGGTAGAGTCATTTTACCATCACCAATCTAAATCCCGTTTTACTGTCTTTATGAGTCGAAGTGCTACGTGATCTCAGTGCTGTTCTTGCCCATGTTTCAGAATCTTTCCAAGAGCCGCCTCGCATTATTTTAATGGATAATTTATCAGCCGAACATCGGTTTTCAAATCCATTAAATTCCGTATTATAATCTGAACAGGTCCATTCCCAAACATTGCCAATCATGTCATGTAATCCGTACAAATTACTGTTGTATTGTCCTACTATTGAGGTGGTGGGATTGTTGTCATCACAATCAACCGTATTTTTCCAATTCCATTGTCGGCTGGTGCTAATGTCTTTTAGGTTGGCATACTGACAGCTGGTGTCAGCTTTATTTCCCCAAAACCAGCGGTCATCATAACGTCCTGAACGGGCTGCAAACTCCCATTCTGCTTCGGTGGGTAGGCGGTAACGAATGCCCGTTCTATCTGTTAACCATTGAGCGTAGTTTGTGGCATCTTGCCAACTGACGTTGACGACAGGTTGTTGGTCATCATTTAATGAGGTGTTTTTGAATGTGGAGCTATTATGGATGGGTTTGAATTGATGGAATTGTTGGTTGGTAACTTCATACTTGCTCATATAAAAAGACTTGAGGCAAACTTCTTTTTGCTTTTCATCCCCGTCTCTATTGTCTTCATAATCTGGGCTACCCATTAAAAAACATTCTCCCTGAATTAATAAATAGTCATCTATTCCATAGAATTCATTTATTTCTGATTGGGTTAATATTCTAATTTCAAATTTAGAATTTAGGCCGTTCGGAAAATCAAGTTTGTAATTCCAGGTAAATTGTTTTTTTGCTCCACCCGCAATATTTTTGCCAATATCTCCCTCTACATGGGTGGGTTGAAACCAATGTCTGCCATTGTCAGAGCTTACTTGAAAAACAATGTCTGCTCCAAAAGGAGCGCCTAGAAGGTCGTAGCGAACATAATACAAGTTATTGGCTAATTCAATACTTGTATTGGCAGATTTTCCACCTGTTGGTCCAGCTAAGATAGTTTGTTGAGCAGGTGGTGGGGTAAGTACTTCAGCAGGATGTATTATTTCAGTCTCTTCATGAGATGTGGATTGGCAGCCTGCTAGAAAAAAACAGGAGAAAGAGGTTAATAAAATAAATTTATCCCACAAGGGGATAAGTTTTGTTCGAGCAGACGAGCTACTCAACTCAGCTTTAAATTTTTGTTTCATAAGTTTTGTCTATCTGAATTATTAAAATATTGTATACTTAGGCAACTCGCAATAAATAAACTACCCATCTTACTGGCTCTTTTGTTACGAAAATAGTTATGTAGAGCGACTACACGCCTATTTTTGTAACAAAAAAGACAAGCAAAATTTCTGCGCAATATGGGTAGTTTATTTATTGCGTGTTACCTTAAATATTTTAGAACAATATATCAGCTAATTTATTTTATTTTATTTTATTTTCACAGGTTGTTTATGCCACATAGACAGATTAAATATAAATTTGAAGCAATTACCTCGGCATTGGATGATGGTTTTTTACAGCACGTTTCAGATTTGCTTAATTCTCTTCACCCCAGTGAAATAGCTCATTTATTAGAATCTATCCCTCATGCAAAGCGACAATTGGTTTGGCGACTGATCCAAAAAAATATTGAGGGAGATGTGCTTGTCTATGTGAATGATGAGGTTAGGGTTGGTCTCATTGAAGATATGAGTAACACTCAATTAATTGCATTGACAGAAGGTCTTGAAGTTGATGACTTAGCTGACATCATCAGCGACTTACCAAAGTCTGTTTCGCAAAGTGTTTTGCAGTCAATGGATAAACTGCATCGTCATCGATTGCAAGCCGTCATGTTATATCCTGAAGATACGGCTGGCGGTTTGATGAATGTTGACACCATTACGGTGAGGTCGGATGTGTCTTTGAATGTGGTTTTTAGATATTTGCGTATCATGCATGAAATACCCGAGTCAACAGACGGTATCATTGTTATTGATAGAAAAGGTTTCTTTGTTGGTCTACTGACATTAAGTAAATTATTGACCAGTGCGCCAGGATTAATCGTTGCAGATGTGATGACGAAACAGGCTGTGATTATTAAAGCCAATCAACCAGATTATGAAGTCGCCAATTTATTTGAACATCACGATTTGGTTTCTGCTCCTGTGGTGGATGACGATAATCGATTATTGGGTCGAATCACGATTGATGACGTGGTGGATATCATCAGAGATGAAGCTGAATCATCGTTAAGAAATATGGTGGGTTTGGATGAAGAAGAAGATATGTTTTCTCCTGTCATTAAAAGTAGTCGGAAAAGAGCGTTGTGGTTAGGTGTGAATTTATTTACCGCTTTTTTGGCATCCTGGGTTATTGGTCTGTTTGAAGGTTCGCTGGAAAAAATTGTAGCTTTGGCTGTATTAATGCCTATTGTGGCAAGCATGGGAGGTGTTGCAGGTGGGCAAACATTAACGCTGATTATACGAGGAATTGCATTGGGGCAAGTTTTACATTCTAATGCACAGCGATTATTGGTACGAGAATTGATGATCAGTTTCTTAAATGGACTATTATGGGCAATGGTGGTCGCCATAATTACCATTTTTTGGTTTCACGACTATCGTATTGGATTGGTGATAGCTGCTGCTCTGGTGATTAATATGGTCGTTGCTGCTGCATCAGGTGTTCTTGTGCCCATTATTTTGGATAAAATTGGTTTCCCCCCCGCATTGGCTGGCCCTGTGATCTTAACAACCATTACAGATGTTGTTGGTTTTTTGTCTTTTCTGGGGTTGGCATCTATTTTTCTATTTTAGATTGGGCAAGTTATTTCATATTCATCCTTAGTGTCTTTTCTTAAAAAACAATGTTGTTAATATGAGACATGTTGTTAAATTGTCTCGTTGTGTTGGTTATTGCTTTTTTTTAGTCTAAACTACGATCTTAAATATGACTCTATAAAAAGGTGTAAAAGCTTGTGTGGCGTAAAATAATTGCTTTATGTATTATATTGTGTAGTTTCCTTGTTTCTTGGGTATGGATGGATTATAAAAAGTTTCTTAACGATCCCATTCAATTAACAACAAATAGTTTGCTTTATACCGTTAAATCAGGCGTTACTTTTAAACAAATAGCACTAGATTTAGTCGAATCAGGTGTTTTGGAATATCCATGGTATTTTATTGTATTATCACGAATTACTGATCAGGCTCATAAAGTCAAAACAGGTGAGTTTCAGATAAAACCAGGGATGAAGCCAGAAGAATTATTGAACTTGCTAACCAAAGGTGAAGTGGTTCAGCACTCTATTACCTTGGTTGAAGGCTGGACTTTCAAGCAAATGATGGCTGCAATAAAAGCAAATGATCAGATAAAACAAACACTTGATGTTTCTGATGAAATGTTGGTTGTTAAAAAATTGAGTTTAGAAGGTGGTTATGCAACAGGTTGGTTTTATCCTGATACTTACTATTTTCCAAAAACATTCAGTGATTTTAGTCTGCTAAAAAGAATGCACAAAATAATGTTGCGTGAACTCAATAAAGCGTGGCAGTCAAAAGATAAAAATTCACCATTAAAAAAACCATTTGATGCATTAATATTGGCATCCATTATAGAAAAAGAATCAGGTAAAAAAAGTGAAAGGAAAAAAATATCAGGTGTTTTTAGTCGAAGGTTGATCAAAAGAATGCGCTTACAAAGTGATCCAACGGTGATTTTTGGTTTGGGGGATCGCTATGATGGAAATATTAGAAAACGTGATTTACGTGGTGATACGCCATACAATACTTATGTGCATTATGGGTTGCCTCCTTCACCAATAGCCAATCCAGGGAAAAACTCAATCATTGCTGCGTTACATCCAGCGCCAGGTAAATCCCTTTATTTTGTTGCAGATGGAACGGGAGGGCATTATTTTTCCAGTACACTGAGGGAGCATAATAATGCAGTTAGGAAATATATTTTAGGTAAAAAATAATGCAAGCTAAGTTTATAGTTGTTGAAGGTCTTGAGGGTGCTGGCAAAAGTAGTGTCATTGAAGTTATTAAAAATCAATTGCTTTTATTGAAAGTCGATCAAGTGGTTACAACACGTGAACCAGGCGGAACACCTTTGTCTGAAAAGATCAGAAGTCTTGTAAAAACAGTCAATGATAATGAAGAAATCATGCCTGTTTCAGAGCTTTTACTGATGGTTGCCTGTCGAGTACAATTGGTTGAGAATGTGATTAAGCCCGCATTGAAAAATAACCAATGGGTTTTATCTGACCGCTTTTCATGGTCAACTTTTGCCTATCAGGGAGCGGGTAGGGGGCTTGGTTTGGATCGAGTTGATCAGTTGCATCAGTTAGCGTTAGGAGGTTTTAAACCTGATTTTACAATATACTTGGATATTGACCCTGTGATTGGATTGGAACGCGCTAAAAAACGAGGAGAATTGGATCGTTTTGAGTTGCAGCAAATTGAGTTTTTTAACAAAGCCCGTGAAGCTTACTTAACGTTATTGGAAGCAGAAAATTCAGCTGTTAAAATTGATGCCAGTCAACCGATGGACGTGGTTCATCAACAGGTTAAAGATCAAATAATCAACTATTGTCGTCTTAAATAGGACACGGTATAATATGGAGGGTTATTTGAACCACAAATGGACACTGATTTATTTTTGGGTTTATATCAGTGAAAATTAGTGTTCATTATATTTTGTCCAAAGTGTATTGTGTTCTTACGAGTTGACTAATTATTAATGCCAATGAAAAATTCTTTTTCTGAACCATACTTTCCGTGGCAACAATCTTCTTGGGATCAATTAACACAATCGGTTAAGTCGGATCGACTGGCTCATGCAATACTGCTTTCAGGTCAGTCAGGCCTGGGTAAGATTCATTTTGTTGGTTCACTATCAAAATTTCTGTTATGTGACGAGCCACATGAAAACCTGGCTTGTGGGCATTGTCAATCTTGTTTGCTTTATGAGGCAGGAACTCATCCTGATTTTAAAGAAGTAACGCCTGAGGACGAAAAGAAAAACATTAAAATTGATGATGTCAGAAAATTATGTCAACAATTATCATTGACTCCTCAAATTTCATCCAGAAAAATAGCCATTATTTTCCCCGCAGAAAATATGAATTTAGCTTCAGCCAATAGCTTATTGAAAACACTGGAAGAACCCACTCCTAATACTCACTTATTTTTGCTTGCTCATCGTGCAGAAAAGTTGTTGCCAACCATCAGGAGTCGTTGTCAACAGATGAAAATGTCATTGCCAACTCAACAGCAAGCTATTTCATGGCTGGCTCAGCAAGCGGATGTTAAAAAACCAGAGCAGTTATTGTTGTTATCACAACAATCCCCACTGACTGCTTTAGAATTCTCCAGACAGAATTTTATTTCTAAGCGGTTAGAAGTGTTGGCTGAATTACAACAAGTTCAAAGAAAACAAATCAACCCTTGTGTATTGGCTGAGAAATGGCAGAAAATACCCTCAATGACTTTGTTGAATTGGTTGTATTCATTTGTTGCAGATATGATTAAAATCAAATCAACTCAAAATAATCATGATTTATTTAATGCAGATGTATCAGAAAACTTGAAAGCTATCTCAGAGCAACTAGACTTAAAACAACTTTATTGTCATTACGATAATGTGATTGAAGCCATTAAATTGAATGATACTCAAATTAATAGCCAAATGATGATTGAAAATATGATTGTTCAATGGGTCTTGAAATGATAAAGAAAAAAGGTGGGCTTCCTCGTCAAGGAATACTCTCATTAACCATAAAAGAGAAAAATGCACTCTACGCTGCTTATATGCCATTTTTAAATAATGGAGGAATTTTTATTCCATCGAATAAGAAGTATAAGTTGGGTGATGATGTTTTTATGTTGCTTAGTTTAATGGATGAGGTTGATAAAATTCCTGTGGCAGGCTCTGTTGTATGGATGACTCCAAAGGGTGCAGAAGGTAATCGAGTGGCAGGAATTGGGGTTCAATTTAGTGATCAGGATGGTGGTGCAGCAAGGAGTAAAATAGAGACTTATCTTGCTGGTGCAGTGAGTTCTGAGCGTGTTACACATACAATGTAAGAATCCTGGCATCTACTTAATCCATAGGTATAGATAAATGAATATAAAAAAAGCTGTAATGATTGTTTTTATGATGTCGCTCTTTTTAGGGCAAATGAATCAAACGGTTTGGGCAAATGCTGCCAACGAAATGATAAAGCAGAATAAGGCGGCGAAAGCCAAGGAAAAAGCAGAGAAAGACTCTGAAAAAAGTTCGGCAAAGGGGGAAGGGCGAATCGCCACAGTTTATTATAAATTAGAAAAGCCCGTTCTTACAAATTATCAATCCAGATCAAAGTCATTGGGTTATGCTAGAATTTCTGTTCAGTTTTTATTGGTTAATGCAGAAGCGACTCCCAGTGTTGAATTGCATGAACCTATGGTGCTTGATACGTTAATTGATCTGGTTTATCGAGAAAGATCAAGAACGATTAGGTCTATGCCTGGTAGGGAGGCAATGAGAGCCAATATGAAAAAAACATTGCAAAAAAAATTCAAAGAAGAA
>JABHHM010000373.1 GCA_018671575.1 Methylococcales bacterium
AATAATGACAGTTACCGAACCTTCAACAATATAATAGAGTGTATCAGCGGGATCACCAGGGTAAATAATATCACTTTTAGCAGGATATCTTCTGACATGACAATGCGATAAATACTTTTGAAGCATTGGATTGTCTGCTTGCTTTAACATATGATTAATACACCTAAGAAAAGATTTACCAACTATTATTAACACTTATGGAATAATAAATAGTCGCTATTTGATCCTTATAGTGTAGAGCATATTTTCGTACAATGTCGATAGCTAATGCTCATTTGTTTTATGTTTGTGTAAGCCAGACTATAATTCTAAAATATATGTTATTTCGTGCTCATCCCAACGCTAAATCGATTAAGGAAAATTAGTATCATGATGAATGTCAGAATTAAATGGATTGAAAATGCAATGTTTGTGGGTGAATCAGGCAGTGGACATGCTGTCATTATGGATGGGCCTAAAGACAGTGGTGGTAGAAACTTAGGCATTCGCCCAATGGAAATGCTGTTACTTGGCATGGGTGGCTGCACCGCTTTTGATGTTGTGTTAATTTTACAAAAAGGCAAAAATCAGATATCCGATTGTCAGGTTGAAATTTCAGCAGAACGTTCTGAAGAAATTCCCAAAGTATTCACCAAACTTCATGTACACTTTAAAGTATTTGGTAAAAACTTAAAAAATAATGTGGTGGATAGAGCCATCAAGCTCTCGTCTGAAAAATACTGTTCTGCTTCAATCATGCTGGACCAAGTAGCGAAGATTACACATGATTTTGAAATCATTAATTCGGAGAATTAATTTGTTATGATTGCCTGTGAATCAGAATTCAATAGCCTAATTGGAAAATATTATAATGCCTGGTTTAATTACCATCCAGACTTAGCAACAAAAGCAGGAATTAAAGGTTATGAATCAAAACTACCCCCTTTAAGCAATGAACATTATGGCGCTCTCATTGCGTTAAATGAAAAAGCAATGTGCTGTATTGGAGAATTCAGTTATTGTCGATTAGATGAAAAAGAAAAAAATGAATGCACTCTGGTCGTCGGTTCAATTTTATCTGAACGTGGTGATTTGTTAAAGAAAGACTGGCGAGTCATTGATCCATTGCGCTACATCATTACCGATGATTTATTAATACTGCATCTAAAATCAACCAATAACAATCCTCATATTTTATCTCAATTATCACAATATCCAAAGTATCTGCAAACGGCAACAAAACTATTATCCATCCACCCTGAACGGATCCCCATGGAATGGACTACCAGCGCAATGAGCTCAGTACAACAAGGCATCCGTTTGCTCAATGCTTTTAAAAAGATGGATAGCTTCAGCACTTTAGATAACAGCACATTAATTTTAAGCAATGCGGTCAAAGCCTTGACTGATTATCAAGATTTTTTAGAAAAAGACATTATTGCTAATGCTAATGGCAATTTCGCCAATGGTGAAGAATCGTACCAACAAATTTTACAATACAAACATCTTATTGATGTCGATCTGGAAAAAATCACTCAGTTTGCAGAAAAACTTTTCCGTCAAACCAAAGCTGAATTACAAGCATTGACGATAAAAATCCAAGGAAATAGTGACTATTTAACACTTTTTAATCAGCTTAACCAACCGAATAGCGATGATGTATTGGCCAGTTATCAAACATCATTATCTCAATTACATGCTTTCATTGAGAATAACAGCGACCTCTTCTCAGAAAACTCAATGATGAATGTTACCGTACATCCACTCCCTACAGAACTAGAAGCCATTTACCCAGACTCATTAATATTAAAAAATGGTCAATCTTATTGTGCAATGATTGAAAAAAAGTATTCTGAAATAAATATCATGCATCAATGTGTCAGTCAGATAATGCCAGGCGCTTTACCACAGGCATCAAATAGTATTCCCAGACAACTAAATGCTTCATTACTCACCACCAATGGATGGGAAAGTTTTTGTGAAACAATGATGATTGAGCATCATTATTTAGATCAGCCAGAAAATCAATTCATCTTTCTTTTCAATAAACTAAAAAATACTTTCGCAATGTTGATTGATATTGATATACATAGCCAAAACCTTACTATTCAACAGGCAGAAACAAAGATATCAGCTGAATTTCCAAATATCAAAGCAATTAATATCATTCAACAATCAAGACAACCCTGCCAACAAACCTGTGCTGTACTCGGAGAGTACATTCTATCTAACTACCTTAGACTACTTAAAATTGAAAATAATGATGCCAGTTTCAAAACATTACAAAATAAGATAATATCTAATGAAGCCCTTGCATTGCCTTTATTGATACAAAATGATGGTAAAAAATATTGGGAGAAAATAATAAAAAACATCGGTTGACTATTTGTGAACAAGATCAAAAAATTAAAACTACATGGTTTCAACAATTTAACCAAAACACTTAGCTTTAATATCTATAACGTTTGCTACACCAGAAATAAAAAAGATCAACTAAGCTACACAAAATCCATTAATGAAACTTACAATTCTACAAAACTGATTTCAATTCTACGGGATGTATCTGATATTATTGGTGCAAAAATATTAAATATTGCACAACAAGACTACGAACCTATGGGAACCAGTGTCACCATGATGATATCAGAACAGGTTAACAAACATTCTGATCCTCAAACTCTCGTTGCACATTTAGATAAAAGTCATCTGACGGTGCATACTTACCCAGAATCTCACCCTGACCTTGGTGTTTGCACATTTCGTACTGACATTGATGTCTCAACCTGTGGAGATGTACCACCACTGAAAGCATTAAATTATTTAATTGAGTGTTTTGAATCTGACATCGCCATTGTTGATTACCGAATACGAGGTTTTACTCGTGACACCAAAGGTGAAAAACACTTCATAGATCATAAAATCAATTCCATTCAGGATTTTTTATCTATCGCCATAAAAAAACGCTACAACATAATGGACATAAATGTGATCCCAGAAAATATTTTTCACAGCAAAATGCTTTTAAAAGAAATTATAATTAGCAATTATTTATTTGACGGCAATACATCTGAGCTTAGTGACAATGAATATCAACAGATAAAAAAGTATTTAGAACAGGAAATGCTTGAAATATATCAAGGTAAAAATTGCTAATGTCGAATGCCTATGCAGTACAGTTTTCTATTAAAATGAGTGTAGATGAGTGCCAAACAATTTATGCGGGAAAAATCAAACACTTAAGAGTGAGGGCAAGCGACGGATTAGTCTACCAAATCCCGTCGGCTAATTTCAGACAATTCATTACCCATCATGGCATTAATGGAAACTTCATGTTGTTTTTTGATGAAAATAAAAAGTTCATAGGAATAAGACAGATCAATTAAGCCAACTAAAGAGTTTTTTTAATGAAATAAAAATCAAATAATTGATTAAAAAACAAATAAATACAAAATATTGTTAATATTTATTTGAATATTTATTTATAGAGTGCTATAACTATTAGTAACAACACAACATTATGTTGTTTTTACAGGATATACCTAAAATATAAAATTTAGGTTAAACAGCCAAGGTAGGCAAAACAAATAATAATAATAAGTTCGCTCTTCTGTATTTATGGGTGTTATTTTTAATAACACCCATTTTCATTTCTAATGAGAAATATCATTTAGTTTCTACCCAACTCACACTTTCTTTGGTGTATAAATTGGAGAGGGAAATTCAGCAACATTATCTTTCGCATCACCTATTGATTTAATTTTTCCCACCCCCTGTTTTTCGACCTGATCAATTCTAACAATTGAATGCATTGGAATATAAGTCAATTTTACACCACTAAACTCTTCTTTTAACTTTTCCTCTGCTGGATCCACAACCAGTGAAGTTTTTTCATCAAAAACAATTTCCTCAATGGTTACAAAACCATATAAATCACTTTGATGTACGCTTTTTGCGTAAATTTCGTAAATTTTACCTTGATTTAAAAATATTATTTTATATAAGATTTTTTCCATTCTATATACTCGTATTATTTATAACACCTAAACAAATCAGCTGAATCTACTGCGAGCGTCCATTGCGCTGAATATTAAAGATTTTACAGAACATTTTAACTCACCTGCAGAGTAACTACTGGAGCCTTCAAAATAATCTGAAAATATTCAGCATTTTAGATAACACACAATAAATAAACTACCCATATTACGCAGAAATTTTGTTTGTCTTTTTTTACAAAAATAGACATGTAGTCGTTCTACATAATTATTATTGTGACAAAGAAGACAAACTAAAAATTAGATGAGATTTTTCGAATTTTATACAACGCCCCAGCAAGATGGGTAGTTTATTTATTGAGATTTGTCTTAAACAATCTCGCTACGATTCAACTGATTGATTTAGATTAAAACGACATATCACCCCAGCGATACTGAATACATGCCAGTGATGCAATCACTGCCGTCTCCGTTCTTAAGATTCTGGAACCAATTTTAATGGGAACATAACCACTACTTCTAGCAAACATCTCTTCATTTTGAGAAATGCCACCCTCTGGACCAACCAACAAAGAAAACCCATTAGATGCATCAATATCTTTAGCATCTACTTTTTCCTCTTGCATACTCATAATAAAACGATTGGTTTGCTTGTTAATGGTTACAAATTCACTAAGCAATTGAATATCATGAATTTTAGCAAGAACATTACGTCCGCACTGCTCACAAGCACTGACCATAATTTTTTCCCATCGCGAAATTTTTTTTTCAAATAAACTCATATTTTGTTTAACTGGAGAATAATCACTGATGAGAGGGTATATTTCAGATACGCCAAGTTCCACACTTTTCTGAATGGCAATATCCATATACTGATTTTTTGAAATACACAAGCCTAAAAGTGTATTAACATTAGAAATATTATTATGATTAGAAAAACGTTCAACCATCAAACTACAAAACTTTGCACTCTGAGTAATAATTTTTGATTCAAATTCACCGCCAGCACCATTAAACAATATAACCAGACTATTTTTTTTTGCTCGCAAAACGTGAAAAAGATGATGAGATTGATATTTATCCAGATTTACCTTAACACCAACAAATAAATCTTGATCGATAAAAAACCGAGGACAATGCACAGTCAGACTTTTAAGTTGTCGATAATTTTTAGTGTATTTTTAGATTGATTCATTGCATAGAAATGCAGACCAGGCACACCTATTTTAATCAATTGTTCACATAAATCAGTAATGATATCTAAACCCAAAGCAACAATTGAATCTAAATCATCACCATAACTTTCAAATCGTTTTCTTAACCATCTTGGAATTTCTGCCCCACACATATCAGAAAACCTGGCCAACTGTACAAAATTATTGATTGGCATAATTCCAGGAGTTACAGGAATTGAAACATTATTACTTTCCAACTGATCTATAAAATAATAATAGGCATCCGCATTAAAAAAATATTGCGTAATTGCACTATTTGCGCCCGCATTTACTTTTTCAATAAAATGTTTTATATCATCATCAGCACTTTTTGCCTGCGGATGAAATTCTGGATAAGCTGCCACTTCAATATGAAAATGATCACCTGTTTCCTGACGAATAAAAGCCACCAATTCGCTGGCAAACTTAAAATCACCTATCTCAACCATCCCCGAAGGAATATCGCCTCGAAGCGCAACTATTCGCCTGATATTATTTTTCATATAGAAACTCAAAATATCACGAATGGTATTTTTTGTTGCGCCAACACATGACAAATGAGCTGCTGTTTCGATTTTTGTCAACTCTTGTATTTTGATAACCGTATCAGCTGTTCTATCTTGAGTTGAACCACCCGCACCAAAAGTTACCGAAAAGAATTCTGGATTAATTCTTGCCAGTTCTTTAGCAACAGTGGATAATTTTTCAACACCTTTTTCAGTTTTGGGTGGGAAAAATTCACAACTTAACTGCAATGGGTGATTCTCATATTTATTCATAATTTATGAATTAATAACGATAATGATCAGGCTTATAGGGACCTTCAACAGGTACATTGATGTAATCAGCTTGTGTTTTCGTCAAAGTAGTCAACTTAACACCAATTTTTTCTAAATGCAGTCTTGCAACTTTTTCATCCAGATTTTTTGGTAACACATACACCTTATTCTCGTACTTATCTGCATTATTCCATAATTCCATTTGTGCCAACACTTGATTAGCAAATGAATTGGACATTACAAAACTAGGATGACCTGTTGCACATCCCAAATTAACCAAACGACCTTCGGCTAAAACAATCAATCTTTTACCATCAGGAAAAATAACATGATCAACTTGTGGCTTTATATTTTCCCACTGATATTGCCTCAATGAAGCAATGTCAATTTCAGAATCAAAATGACCAATATTACAAATAATGGACTGATCCTTCATTTGCTTCATATGCTCATGATTAATAACTTCAAGGTTGCCAGTCGTTGTCACAAAGATATCACCTTGAGAAGCGGCAACCTCCATGGTAACAACTCGATAACCTTCCATCGCAGCCTGTAATGCACAAATTGGATCGATTTCAGTAATTAAAACAGACGCTCCCTGACCTCTCAGTGATTGAGCGCAACCTTTACCGACATCACCATAACCCAGAACCACTGCAATTTTTCCTGCAATCATTACGTCAGTCGCTCTTTTAATACCATCCAATAGTGACTCACGACAGCCATAAAGATTATCAAATTTTGACTTAGTCACTGAATCATTAACGTTAAATGCAGGCGTTTTTAAGGTACCCTTTTCAACCATTTCATACAAACGATGTACACCCGTTGTGGTTTCTTCAGAAAGACCTCTGACATCACTCAATAATTCGGGGTATTTGTCATGCATGATTTGAGTCAAATCACCACCATCATCAAGAATCATATTTGGACGCCAGTTATTTGGGCCAAAAATTGTTTGCTCTATACACCACCATGCTTCATCTTCTGTTTCGCCTTTCCATGCAAAAACGGGAATAGCCTTGTCTGCAATTGCTGCTGCCGCATGGTCTTGAGTTGAAAAGATATTACATGAAGACCATCTAACTTCTGCCCCAAGATCTATCAATGTTTCAATTAAAACAGCCGTTTGAATTGTCATATGTAAACAACCAGCAACTCTTGCACCCGCCAATGGTTGAGATTTTTTGAATTCTTCTCTGATTGCCATCAAACCTGGCATTTCAGTCTCTGCAATTGATATTTCTTTTCTTCCCCATTCTGCCAAAGAAATATCAGCAATTTTATAATCAGGTGTTAAATTTTCTACCGCTTGAGTTGTCATACTACTACCTTAATATTTTATTTATTCAAATCTGTGCACAATCAAATGCAATGTTTCATTTTTTTGTATTATTTGGCCGCTTCTTTTAATAAATCAACCTTATCAGTTGCTTCCCACGATAACTCAATATCATCTCGACCAAAATGGCCGTAAGCAGCAGTCTGTTGATAAATGGGTTGAATTAAATTCAACATACTGATTAATCCTTTAGGGCGCAAATCAAAATATTCTCGTACAATGGATTCCATTCGCTTATTAGAAACGATTCCCGTACCAAATGTTTCAACTGAAACAGAGGTAGGCTCTGCCACACCAATGGCATATGAGACTTGTATTTCACATCGTTCTGCAAGACCTGCAGCAACAATATTTTTTGCCACATATCGACAAGCATAAGCTGCCGAACGATCAACTTTTGATGGATCTTTACCAGAAAAAGCACCTCCTCCGTGCCTTGCCATTCCACCGTAAGTATCTACAATAATTTTCCTGCCCGTCAAACCACAATCACCCACTGGGCCACCAATAACAAATCGCCCCGTTGGATTAATAAAATATTTGGTCTCTTTGGTTAATAAATTTGCAGGAAGTGTTGGCTTAATAATTGTTTCCATCACCCCTTCTTTTAAGTCTTCCAATGAAATATCAGGTGAATGCTGTGTTGATAATACAACAGCATCAATAGCACTCGGCTTACCATTTTCATATTTAAATGTTACCTGACTTTTTGCATCAGGCCTTAACCATGATAATGAGCCATCATTTCTAACAACGGAGTGACGCTTCACCAATCGATGAGCATAAGTAATAGGTGCAGGCATCAACACATCTGTTTCATTAGTCGCATAGCCAAACATTAAACCCTGGTCACCAGCACCTTGCTCATGATCATTTGACTCATCAACCCCCATTGCTATATCAGGAGATTGCTTGCCAATAGATGACATAACTGCACAAGTCTTCCAATCAAAACCGATTGAAGGATCATTATAACCAATATTTTTTACAGTCTGTCTAACCAGTTCTTCAAAATCAACCCAAGCAGTTGTGGTAATTTCACCTGCAAGTAGCACCATTCCTGTTTTGACCAATGTTTCACAGGCAACTCGAGAATTTTTATCTTGTGTTAATAACGCATCTAATACTGCATCAGAAATTTGGTCGGCCACTTTATCTGGATGGCCTTCAGAAACTGATTCAGATGTAAATATAAAATCATTTGACATTGTTACTGCCCTGTTGTGTTGTGTTGTGTTGTGTTGTGTTGTGTTGTGTTGTGTTTAAGAATTTAATGCTTTATTAATTAATGTGTTAAATCAATTTCATAAATTATGGAATTATCTTTTTATAACACCCAAAGCAAGCCGAACAACTCTAATAGATAACAATTTAAAGTCAACATAATATTGATATATTTTTCGAAAAACCCTTTCAACAATTATTCATTGAAAATTAAGTTAAAATCATTAGCGATTGATTTTTTTTATGCTCGCATTTAAAAATCCATGTGTTTTCTGTAAACTCGCACTTGCTCATTAACCATAAGTAGTTCAGAATAAGCAGTTTTTCGATTTTAGTTAATTTTGAAATTCAAAATAAATGCAAAAAATCCATAAATTAGAATCACACAATTAATGTTTATTTGATTTTATAAACATTACATATTTTTATTATTTATATTAATTTTAGGAGATGTTATGCCATCTAGAAGCGAACTAGCCAATGCCATTCGCGCATTAAGTATGGACGCCGTTCAAAAGGCTAAATCAGGTCACCCAGGTGCGCCAATGGGGATGGCAGATATTGCAGAAGTGTTATGGAATGATTACTTAAAACACAACCCAAGCAATACTAACTGGTCTAACCGTGATCGTTTTGTTTTATCTAATGGCCATGGCTCAATGCTGATTTATTCTTTACTACACTTATCAGGTTATGATTTATCAATCGATGATCTAAAAAACTTTAGACAATTACATTCTAAAACACCAGGCCACCCTGAATATGGATATGCGCCAGGTGTTGAAACAACAACAGGCCCTCTTGGACAAGGCATTACCAATGCAGTTGGTATGGCAATGGCTGAAAAAATATTGGCTTCGCAATTCAATAAAGACGGTCATGATATAGTAGATCACAACACTTATGTATTCATGGGTGATGGTTGCATGATGGAAGGTATTTCACATGAAGCTTGCTCACTTGCAGGTACTTGGAAATTAGGCAAACTCACTGCTTTTTGGGATGACAATGGCATTTCTATTGATGGCCATGTTGAAGGCTGGTTTTCAGACAATACCCCAATGCGTTTTGAAGCTTATGGCTGGCATGTTATCAGTGATGTTGATGGTCACAATCCAGACGCAATCTCAAAAGCAATTCAGGAAGCACAAGCAGTCACTGACAAACCTTCCATGATTTGTTGCAAGACAGTCATTGGTTTTGGTTCACCAAAACTTGCAGGCACACATGATTGTCACGGTGCACCATTAGGTGACGAAGAAATAGCCGCTACTCGAAAGCAGCTTGGCTGGAATCATGAACCATTTGTTATTCCTGAAGATGTTGCATCAGACTGGAATGCTGTTGAAAAAGGCCAAACAGCCGAAAAAGTATGGGACGAAAAATTTGCAGCGTATAAAACAGCATTTCCTGACTTGGCGGCAGAATTTGACCGAAGAATGAATGGTCAATTACCCACAAATTGGGAAACAGATGCCACTGCATTTATTACTGCAGTCAATGACAAGGCAGAAACAATTGCATCAAGGAAAGCATCTCAAAATGCGCTTAATGGTTTTGGCCCATTATTACCAGAATTTCTCGGTGGATCAGCTGACTTAGCAGGTTCAAACTTAACCATTTGGTCTGGATCAAAAAGTATCACAGGTGATGATGCCAGTGGTAACTACATACACTATGGCGTTCGTGAATTTGGCATGGCCGCCATTATGAATGGTGCCGCATTACATGGTGGATTTGTTCCTTATGGAGCAACTTTCTTGATGTTTTCAGAATATGCCAGAAATGCCCTAAGAATGGCAGCATTAATGAAAGTACAAGGTATTTATGCGTTTACCCATGATTCTATTGGCCTAGGTGAAGATGGTCCAACTCATCAACCTGTTGAGCAAACAGCAACTTTAAGAATGATTCCAAATATGTCAGTATGGAGACCTTGTGACGCAGTTGAGTCTGCCATTGCATGGAAATTGGCAGTGGAACGAAGCAATGGCCCCACTTCATTGATTTTTTCCAGACAAAACCTACCTCATCAACAAAGAGATGCAACACAAATTGCCAATATCAACAAAGGCGGATACATCCTGTCAGATTGTGATGGAACGCCCGACGTCATCATCATAGCAACGGGATCTGAAATTGGCCTTGCAATGGACTCGGCAACAGAATTAACATCAAAAGGCAAAAAAATTCGTGTTGTTTCAATGCCTTCTACTGATGTTTATGACAGCCAGGATGATGCTTATAAAGAATCTGTTTTACCATCAAGCGTAACTGCACGAGCTGCAATTGAAGCTGGCGTTACAGGTCTTTGGAGAAAATATGTTGGCTTGTCAGGTGCAGTTATCGGCATAGACTGCTTCGGCGAATCAGCACCTGCAGGTGATCTTTTTAAACATTTCGGCTTTACAGTTGACAATGTTGTAGAAACAATAAACAAACTTTAAGACAGCAAATAACGCAATCACTAAAAATTTAGTGATTGCTGATCATTTAAATATTTAAGGAGCTAAATAAATGACTATAAAAGTCGGAATTAATGGTTTTGGTCGTATCGGTCGCATGATTTTCAGAGCAGTTACTAATGATTTTCCAGAAATTGAAATTGTTGGCATCAATGATTTACTAGAGCCAGAATACCTAGCGTATATGCTACAGTATGACTCAGTTCATGGTCGCTTCCCAATGGCAGTAACTGCTGAAGATAATGCCATGATTGTTAATGGTAAAAAAATTCGCTTAACTGCAGAACGTGATCCTGCAGACCTAAAATGGGGTGACGTAGGTGCAGACATCGTTATTGACTCAACTGGATTCTTTTTAACGTCTGAAGGCTGTCAAAAACACATTGACGCAGGTGCCAAAAAAGTTGTTCAATCAGCACCTTCTAAAGATGGTACTCCAATGTTTGTTTATGGTGTTAATCATGAGACTTATGATGGTCAAGCCATTGTATCTGCCGCATCTTGTACCACCAACTGCCTAGCACCCATTGCTAAAGTTATCAATGATAACTGGGGTCTGAAACGTGGCTTAATGACAACTGTTCACGCTGCAACTGCCACTCAAAAAACAGTTGACGGACCTTCTATGAAAGACTGGCGCGGTGGTCGTGGCATACTAGAAAATATTATTCCATCTTCTACAGGTGCTGCAAAAGCAGTTGGTGTTGTTTTACCCGAATTAAATGGTAAATTAACAGGTATGGCATTTCGTGTTCCAACATCAGATGTTTCAGTGGTTGATTTAACGGTTGAACTTGACAAAGAAGCTTCTTATGATGAAATTTGTGCTGCTATAAAAACTGCTTCTGAAGGATCAATGAAAGGAACGCTTGGTTATACAGACCACAAAGTTGTTTCTACTGATTTTCGCGGACACAGTTGTTCATCAATATTTGATTCTGAAGCAGGTATTGCATTAGACAAAACATTCGTAAAATTAGTATCATGGTACGATAACGAGTATGGTTATACTTGTAATATGCTACGTTTCGTAGAACATATTGCTAAGTAAAAATCCAAAAAAAACTGTAAACTGGTAAATTTTTCCAGTTTACAGTAACATTCCAATCTTCCATCAAACCTATTAGCTAAACTCATCAAAAACGGTTTAACTAATTGTTCAAAATTATTCTAATTAATATCAATAAATTTAGAGGGGCAATCCAAATGTCAGTAATAAAAATGACAGATTTAGACCTAAAAGGTAAACGCATACTTATTCGTCAAGATTTAAATGTCCCCATTAAAGATGGCAAAGTCAGTAGTGATAAAAGAATTAAAGCCAGCTTACCTACGATTGAACTGGCACTGAATGCAGGCGCAAAAGTCATGATTATGTCGCATTTAGGAAGACCTACAGAAGGCGAATATAACGAAGAATTTTCATTAGCTCCTGTTGCAGAACATATGGGAGCATTACTAAACAAAACAGTTAAACTGGAAAAAAACTGGTTAGACCATATTAATGTCAACGAAGGTGAAGTTGTCATCTGTGAAAATGTAAGATTTAATGTTGGTGAGAAAAAAAATGATGATGATCTTGCCAAGAAAATGGCATCACTTTGTGACATCTATGTCATGGATGCATTCGGCACAGCTCACAGAGCACAAGCATCAACTCATGGTGTCGCAAAATATGCAACAACGGCTTGTGCAGGCCCTTTATTAGCCAATGAACTTGATGCATTAGGCAAAGCATTGGATAATCCAGCCAGACCAATGGTCGCTATTGTTGGCGGATCAAAAGTTTCAACCAAACTCACTGTTTTAGATTCACTTTCAAAAATAGTTGACCAACTGATTGTTGGAGGCGGTATTGCAAATACATTCATCGCGGCGGCAGGTCACAATGTGGGTAAATCGCTATACGAAGCAGACCTAGTTGATGAAGCCAAACGATTGTCAGAAGCAGCAAAAGTAGCCGACGGAGATATACCCGTACCAGTCGATATAATTTGTGCCAAAGAATTTGCAGAAACTGCAGAAGCAACACTTAAGACAGTTGAAAACGCCAGCGATGATGATATGATTTTTGATATTGGTCCAGAAACATCAAAACAATTTGCAGAAATACTTAAATCTGCAGGAACAATTGTCTGGAATGGACCTGTAGGCGTTTTTGAATTTGATCAATTTGGTGAAGGCACCAAAGCATTAGCCATGGCAATCGCTGAAAGCCCTGCTTTTTCAATTGCTGGAGGGGGAGACACTTTGGCCGCTGTTGATAAATATAACATCTCTGATAAAGTTTCTTATATTTCGACAGGTGGCGGGGCATTTTTGGAATTTTTAGAAGGCAAAAAACTACCTGCGGTTGCCATTCTAGAAGAAAGAGCAAAATAGCATCAAAAACCAACTGATATTTTAGTGTGACCTATGAAAAGAAGAACCAAAATAATTGCAACTCTTGGGCCAGCAACTGAAGACCCTAAAGTCATGGATGAAATCATTTCTGCAGGAATTGATGTTGTTCGTGTCAACTTTTCACATGATAAAATAGAAGAACATGTTGAACGGATTGAAACTTTAAGGAACAGAGTTAGGTCATACGGACATCAAATAGGTGTTTTAGTTGACCTACAAGGGCCAAAAATACGCATTGAAAAGTTTAAAAAAGGAAAAATTAAACTTAAAAAAGACAGTGTTTTTATTCTTGATACAAACCTTGATAAAAATGCAGGTGATGAGAACAGAGTTGGCATAAATTACGCCAACCTAGCCGAAGATGTTTCAAGAGGCGACACTTTACTATTGGATGATGGCGCAATTGTTCTTTGGGTCAATAAAGTCGAAGATAATGAAATCACCTGTAAAGTCATCGTCGGAGGAAAATTATCTGATAATAAAGGCCTTAATCGTCAGGGAGGAGGACTGTCAGCTCCTGCCTTAACTGAAAAAGATAAAGAAGACTTGGTCGTTGCAGCAGAAATGAATGCTGATTTTGTTGCCGTTTCTTTTGTTAGATCAGCCAGTGATATTGAAGAAGCAAGAGAACTATTTCAGCAAGCTGGCGGAACAGGTGGAATCATCGCTAAAATTGAGCGAGCTGAAGCACTAGATTCTTTGGAAGAATTGATTGATGCATCAGATGCAATCATGATTGGTCGTGGCGATTTGGGTGTAGAAGTTGGTGATGCTGAATTACCTGCTTTACAAAAGAAAATAATACGTTTGGCTCGACAGAAAAACTCCGTTGTAATCACAGCAACTCAAATGATGCAATCCATGGTCAACAGCCCAATACCAACCAGAGCAGAGGTTTTTGATGTTGCCAATGCTGTACTGGATGGAACTGATGCGGTCATGTTGTGTGAAGAAACAGCAACGGGTCAATATCCTGCCAAAGTTGTTATTGCAATGGATAGGATTTGTAAAGAAGCCGAAAAACAAAATGTTGCCAGAATTTCTGATCACCGATTAAATACCAGATTTGGAAGAATTGATGAAGCCATTGCAATGTCAACAATGTATACTGCCAATCATTTGGGTGTTGCTGCCATTGCAGCTTTAACAGAATCAGGTGACACAGCCAAATGGATGTCCAGAATCAGCTCTGGAATCCCTATTTACGCTTTAACAAGACACGTCGAAACAAGACGAAAAGTAACATTATATAGAGGGGTTTATCCTGTCAGCTTTGATGTTATGCTGAATGACACTTCAGAAGTTAACCAGGAAATAATAGATGAATTACAACGTCGAGGAGCCGTCAGAAATGGCGACCTGATTGTTGTCACTATGGGTGATGTTTCTGGTGAACGAGGCGGAAGTAATGTCATGAAAATCATACGTGTCAGTGACTCATGATTATGATCACCCTTATTCTAAATAAAACAATTTGTAACTATTTAGGAATATAATAATTTTTTGCAAAAAACACAATAAATAGCCCGTAACTGTTCAGATTGCCCTATTTTCTCCAGTTCAAGGAAAAAATATGAGTTTACAGGTGTAAATGAATATTTTTAACGCAGAAATGAAGCAAAAGAGGGTAACCTAAATAGTTACAACAATTTTATCATTAAGAAACACTTAAACAACTAGGAGAAAATAAATGGCTCTAATTTCAATGCGTCAACTATTAGATCATGCTGCTGAAAATTCCTACGGCATGCCTGCATTTAATGTTAATAACATGGAACAAGTTCATGCAATCATGCAAGCAGCAGATGAAACTAACAGTCCCGTTATTATGCAAGGTTCAGCTGGAGCGAGATCTTATGCTGGCGAAGCTTTTTTACGTCATCTAATCATTGCTGCAACTGAAGAATACCCTCATATTCCCATTGTTATGCATCAAGATCACGGTTCAGAACCTGCTGTTTGCTTACGTTCTATCCAATCAGGTTTTACTTCTGTTATGATGGATGGTTCATTGATGGCAGACATGAAAACACCTTCAAGCTTTGAATACAATGTTGATGTCACAAAAACAGTGGTAGACATGGCTCATGCTGGAGGCGTATCAGTTGAAGGCGAGCTGGGTTGTTTAGGCTCTTTGGAAACTGGTGAAATGGGTGAAGAAGATGGTCATGGAGCAGAAGGCAAATTAGACATGGACCAACTTTTAACTAACCCTGATGAAGCGGCTGATTTTGTTAAAAAAACAGGTGTTGATGCTCTTGCCATTGCAATTGGAACAAGTCATGGTGCCTACAAATTCACACGACCACCCACAGGTGATATTCTGGCCATCAATCGAATTAAAGAAATTCATGCAAGAATTCCTAACACTCATCTTGTTATGCATGGCTCGTCTTCCGTTCCACAAGACTGGTTAAAAATCATCAATGACTTCGGTGGCGACATGGGTCAAACCTATGGCGTTCCAGTTGAAGAAATTGTTGAAGGCATCAAGCATGGTGTTAGAAAAGTTAATATAGACACTGATTTAAGAATGGCATCAACAGGCTCTGTTAGAAGACATCTAATGGAAAACACCTCTAACTTTGATCCTAGAAAATTCCTGAAAGAAGCCACAAAAGGCATGAAAGAAATTTGTAAAGCCAGATATGAGGCTTTTGGGTGTGCTGGTCAGGCTTCTAAAATCAAAATTGAGTCATTGGAAGTGATGTTTGGAAAATATAAAAATGGCGATTATGATCCAAAAATCAGCTAAACTTTCTGGCTAAAATTTTTGCAACTAAAAAGCCCTGTCATTCAGGGCTTTTTAGATTTGACCCAAAAATACCATGACATTAAAAAATGATCAGTACTGGATGCAACAAGCAATTGATATTGCAAAACAGGCTGAAATAAAAAACGAAGTTCCTGTTGGCGCAATTATTGTAAAAAATAATCAGCAATTATGTGTAGGCGAAAATAAAAATATTTCAACATCAGACCCTACTGCTCATGCTGAAATCATTGCTATTAGGCAAACATCTCTTTTATTAAAAAATCACAGAATTCCAGAAACAACCTTATATGTCACTCTTGAGCCTTGTACCATGTGTTTTGGAGCCATTATTCACGCCAGAATACAGAGAGTCGTATTTGGCGCTTATGATCATCGAACGGGAGTTTTAGGTAGCTCTATTAATTTACCCAGTACAAATATCTATAATCACACACCTGAAATATCAGGAGGTATTTTAGAAAATGAATGTGCTTCACTGCTTAAAAATTTCTTTTATAATAAACGGAAAAAAATAACCTAAAAAACTTTTTTACTGATATGATCCAAAATAAATCAGTTGAATCTAAAAAAGGCTAAAATATGGAAAATATTCCCATAGATTACGGTTGCCGAGTAAAATTATATTATTCAATTTCATTACTCAATGGCACTATTGTCGAATCAACAGGTAATGAAACACCTGAAGAATTCACTCTTGGTGATGGTACATTTACTGAAAACTTGGAACGTGCAATTTTTGGCTTAAAAAAGACCGACTATCAGAAAATAGAAATTGAAGCCAGAGAAGGCTTCGGGTTTCATGATAAATCTAAAGTTCAATGCTTTAAACAAAGTGATTTTTCCAAAGACATTGATTTAAAAGAAGGCCTCATAATCCATTTTGAGGATACGAATAAAAATCAATTGCCAGGCATGATCACCAATATCAATGATTCTGATGTGACTGTCGATTTTAACCACCCCTTAGCTGACCAAGCCATTATATTTGAAGTTGAAATTTTAGATGTAACGGCAAATTACAACCATTAACCATGAAAGTATTACTTGCAAACCCAAGAGGTTTTTGTGCGGGTGTTGACCGTGCAATCACCATTGTTGAACGCGCATTGGAAATATTTGGTCGCCCCATTTATGTCAGACATGAAGTTGTTCATAATCGCTACGTGGTTGATGACTTAAAAAATCGTGGTGCAATTTTTGTCAATGAAATATCAGAAGTCCCTGATGATTCAACGGTTATTTTTAGTGCTCATGGTGTTTCTCAATCTGTCAGAAAAGAGGCATCCAACAGAGATCTAACAATATTTGATGCAACTTGTCCGCTTGTTACAAAAGTACACCTCGAAGTTGCTCGTTATAATAAAAACGACTATGAAGTTATCCTCATTGGTCATGCGGGTCATCCTGAGGTAGAGGGTACAATGGGGCAATATAAAAAGAAAACAGAACAAAATGGAATTTATCTGGTAGAAACCATTGATGACATCAATCAACTTAGCATTCATAATTTAGACAAACTTGGTTTTGTCACCCAAACCACTTTATCATCTGATGACACTAAAAATATTATTCAACAACTTAAACAAAAATTTCCAAATATTGAAGGCCCTAAAAAGAATGATATTTGCTATGCCACACAAAATCGTCAGGATGCGGTTAAAACATTGGTTAAAGCTTGTGATTTAGTTCTGGTAGTAGGCTCAGTCAATAGCTCTAATTCAAATCGTCTAAAAGAAATTGCAATCAAACATGGCATCCCCGCCTATTTAATTGACCAATGTGATGATATCAAACAATCCTGGTTAAAAAATAAAAAAACCATTGGCATTACCGCTGGTGCTTCTGCCCCTGAGATATTAGTCAATAATGTGATTCAATTATTTAAGGAATTAGGGGCTGAAATCATTGAAAATTCACCAATGAATCAAGAAAATGTCATTTTTCCAATTCCTAAAAATCTTGTGAAAATAAAACCTAAATTCGAAACTTTAAGTTGAGTTAGAAAGGTCTAAGAAGCTGATTATGGATGATATTTTTGCTAAAATAATATGATGCCGTAGTTATTCATACTGCCAGCATTATTTTGATAAAAACATCATTAATAATCAGTACATTAGAAACTCATAACCAATTTTCGGATTTGGATTTGGATTCAGGTAAAACTTAAGGAGGAAATTTTGGATAATTTCAGTGAAAAAAGAAACTATATTAGAATGTATGCTGAAACAAAGGTTGAATTTAGAGTAATACAACCAGCAAACAATGATAATACCATGCATACTGGAATAAGTATTGATATCAGTGGTGATGGCGTTCAATTTACCACCGATCATTTGGTTGAACAAGGCAACTTATTAGACATTAAAATTACACCAGAAAAACCAACAACGCCCCCATTAGATGCAGAAGCTGAAGTCATCAGAGTGATTAAGACCGACAATGAAAATGAATATTCTGTTGCCACCAAATTTACTAAGATTAAACCATCTTAAAGAATATAAATTCTTGTCAGAACAAGGCAAAATAATATTTATTTTGCCGTAAAGATTTTATCCGCGCTGCCAGGTGAAAAGCTATTATTTTGTGGGTCTTTGTAAAAACCAGCAGCAACTGATAGAAATTTTGCTTTAGACTTGCCTTGTAAAAAATGATTGAAAAAATGTAGATGCATCTGATTGACAATATCAGTCACAACAAGAGGGTCTTTCTTGCCAACGCCAATCAAAGATTTCAATAATTGCTCAAAAAGGCTGTTATTAAGAGCAGTAGGTATAAAATGACGTATCATCAACGGACCATCTGAAAAATTAGAATGTAGAGTACCCGCAATTCTCAATGAAAAAGCATTTACATTCTGAGCATTATAAAAATCATCAAATTTTGTGTCATTTAAAGAAACTACTGAACGGACTGCCAACACAGGTTTTCCGATATTACTGGATTTATTAGCTCCCAAAGGAACGCCATCCATATTACTGCAAGCTTTCATTAATGATTGCTGTGCACACATCTGTAATGCCACTGCACCGCCAATAGAATGACCAAACATGCCCATTTGATCCAGATTAAGATGCCCTGTAAAACTGGGGTTTCCAACATCGCTATTATTTAATGACAGTAATTGAGATAAGACAAACTCACTGTCTTGTACAACGGTATTAAACTGCGCATCCGTCAAAACACCACCAGAAATGTCCGATGATACAGGTATTGATGTTGAACTCCCAGGAATAACCGTGTCACCAGAAACATAAGAGTGATTAATTGCCACAACAATATATCCATGACTTGCCAATTGCTCTAAAAAGGTCGTATAAGTTGCTGTCACAAATTGCAATCCAGGAGAAAATAGCAAGACAGGATATTTTTCCTGACTAGTCGCAATCGGTGCATTTAAAATACTTTGTGGTTTTATTTGAGCATTGGCTTCTTCTTTGGTTAAAGACAACTGATCTTGTAATTTAAATGTCTTAATCATACCCGTGAGTGCAACTTGATCCATATAATCTGAAAAATCACCCGTTGACGTTGTATCCGTAGGATACCAAACTCGTAACATCAACTCCCTTTGGTTATTCGACTCTTCCGTAAAAGCCGACAAACGACTGGTATCGGTCAGATGAATATCTCGCAAACCCACACAAAACCCCCCCGTTAAAGGAGGTAATAGAGAATGAGCCCTGGTTTTACAAGCGGGTTGACTGGGCAACTCAAACGATATAAGACCTGTTCTCTTGCCACTGATGGTTCGATTAATCGCAATACATTCTGCACAACTAATACCGCCCAATAATGACATTTGAATGGTTCCTGTATCACCATCACAATCCGTCCAAATAATTGAACCCGCAGTATCAATACGTCCATTTAATTCACACTTTGATCGCTGAGCTGATATCCAGCTTCCATTACTAATCTGTCCATCGGCCGTCATATCAAAAGTAAAACTTCCTATTTCTCCATTATCAACCCATTCTCCGTTAAAAGTACCTGTATATATTATAAAGAGTGATTGGGTAAAATGAATACTGGCCTGGGCCGCAGATAATAGTGAACGATTATCACCCGTCATTTGTTTGATAATATTGCCAATCGTCGTTTCACTATCCGTATCAAAATTTAATTGTAAATTAGCCGCCGCATTACGTGCCGCTTCTGAAATTTGAATACCATTGGTTGGATCCTGATCGGTATCCAGTGTTTGTAGAAATTGCAAAATTTTGAGTACCGATTCATTGCTATGATCTTTTGCATTACTGACCATATTCACAGGAGTAATCACTGTTGAAGCCGTAGTATTACCCAGAGTAATACCACCAATGGATAAAGTAATTTCTTCATTTTCAAGAAATTTAAAAAGACCATTACTATCGGTAAAACCTGATTGAGTCGGGGTCTGATATTTGATACCAGAGACTGCAGAATCAACAAAAGTACCTTGCTTAGACGATGAATCACTACTAGAACCACTGCTACCGCAACCAGACAAAGCACTGATGGCAAATATTATCAATAAAGATAGGCGTACTGAGTCTAAAAGATTGCTGAACATAATTTTTTTTAATTCCTTAAACAATGGACGTAATACTCCGTGTCCAAAACCATAGAACAAGAGAAAGAATTTCAGTATATATTAATATGCTACAACAAGAAGGGCGCTTTTACAATTAGGTCATTTACTAATATTTATTATGTTTTTGACATAATTCGATGATCATGAATTATGTGACCCACACCATGCACTAATTATAGTAACAACTTTATCAAAAAAACTGTGACCTACTTCACATTTTAGCTCAGAATTTAAAAAATGTTCTGTCTCATTTTATTAATAGTCTATTAATTCCCGTCTAAACTATAGATGTTTAATCATTAAAAAGTTTTTAAGGCATGGCAAAACAATCAATTAAATATCCTCGAGTAATCATCGTTACAGGAATTCCATTACAGGGGGATAATCTCTCAAAGTTACTGCAACAATATGGCTTGAGTATTAGTAAAATACTGAGACATGATGATCAACTACTGACACAGTTAACGGCTCAAGATGCCGATGTTTTATTGGTAGATTTATGTGACTCTGATGATAACGAGCTTAATTTAGATGCCCTTGATGGTTTATTAGACCAATCACAATTACCCATTCTGTTTAATGACATTCACATGGAAAACTCTCCCAGTAAACTGGGAGCCAAAATGGTCAGTAAATTATATGACGTCCTTGAATGGGAAAAACCCGATACTTTCAAACCTGGCTCAACTAAAAAAATAACCTCTAAAAAATCAACCGCATTGAGCCAACACCATGCCAAAAAAGCCAAACCATTAGAAAAACCATTGGGCAAAATATTATTAGATGCAAGAAAAATATCCGAAGAAAATATAGAAAAAGCCCTCATTACTCAGTCTGAACAAGGTGGAAGCCTCGGTGATATTTTAGTTTCCATGGAACTCATTACAGAAAAAGACTTTGCCATTGCCTTATCAAAACAACTGGGGCTTCCCATTGCAAGGCCCTCTGACTACCCAGAAGAAGCATTATTAGCTGAAACAATTAGTGAACGCTTTCTTCAGGAATTCCAGGTCATTCCCATTAAAGAACGCTCAGACGGCATAGCCATTGCCATGTTAGACCCCACCAATGATTATATCAAAGAAGCCATTCATTTAGCCGTTGACAAACCCGTTATCTGTTGTGTGGTGGTGATGTCCGAGTTTCGCAAAGCCTTTGAAAAACTCTATGGTGCAGGTAAAAGTATTATGGAACAGATTGCCGATGATATTGGTGGCGATGAAGACTTTTCTGATGAAGATGATGTTGAACATTTAAAAGATTTAGCCAGCGAAGCCCCCATTATTCGTCTAGTAAGCCTAGTTATTCATGATGCCATCGCAGCACGAGCATCTGATATTCACATTGAACCTTTTGAAACCAACTTAAAAGTTCGATATCGAATCGACGGCATATTAAAAGACGTTGAATCTCCACCATCAAGCTCTTGTGCAGCAGTCATTTCTCGCATTAAAATCATGGCAAAACTGGATATTGCAGAACGCCGATTACCTCAAGATGGACGAATTAAACTTCGGGTTGAAAATAAAGAAGTAGATTTAAGGGTATCAACCATTCCAACCATGCATGGTGAAAGTATCGTCATGCGTATTTTACTCAATGACAGTATCGCCACTGATTTTGACTCACTGGGTTTTGTTGGTGAACCCTTAGATATTTATTTAGAATGCTTAAATCAACCACATGGTATTTTATTAGTCACGGGTCCAACAGGTAGCGGAAAAACCACCACACTCTATACCTCATTACAAAAACTCAACACCCCTGGACGAAAAATTTTAACCGTAGAAGACCCCGTGGAATATCAACTAGAAGGCATCAATCAAATTCAAGTTAAACCATCCATCGGCTTGACCTTTTCAGATGCCTTAAGATCCATTGTCAGACAAGATCCAGACATCATTATGATAGGTGAAATGAGAGACCTTGAAACAGCACAAATAGCCATTCAATCTGCTCTCACGGGTCACATGGTATTATCAACATTACACACCAATGATGCACCCAGCAGCTTAACTCGATTAATGGACATGGGCATTGAAGACTATCTCATCACTTCTTCAGTATCAGGTGTATTAGCCCAGCGCCTGGTGAGAAAACTATGTGATCATTGCAAATCTGACCTCACCGCTTGTGAAGAATTAATTGAAGAAATGAACTTAATCAAATATACAGACAATAATCACTTACACTTAAAGAAAGCGGTTGGTTGCCATAAATGTAATGGAACAGGCTATAACGGACGTTTAAGTATTGTACAAATGATGTTGATGACTGACCCAATCAGACGCCTGGTCATGCAACACGCTGATGCCAGAGAAATACAGAAAAAAGCCTTAGAATCAGGCATGGAATCCATGTTAGATGATGGCCTGAGAAAAGCGGTAAAAGGACTCACAACCGTTGAGGAAGTGCTTAGAGTGACTCAAGACTAATGAAACAACATAACGCCAAAGAAAAAATTAGATTTTTACTCAAGCAGAGTTTAGGAACCACCCATTTTAAAGCATGGTGGTGGAATCAGGTTGCCTTTTTATTTCCTGAAAAACTGGTCAAATTATTCATCACTCACAAAGGCATCGTCAGGCTACAATTAAATGCCCCTAATTTATCTGTCACTCGTTTTGAGGACGACCAAAACAAAACCGTTCAGAAAGAAGCGTTACCCCTGTCAAAAATTAAAGCATCAAAAGACAAACCACTGACCATTCTTGATCAATTTGACCCACATGAGACTCAAATTGAAATCTGCCTACCTCAAAACCATGTTTTAATCACCGAATTAAGCTTTCCCCTGGCTGTCGAAGAAAATCTTACCGAAGTCATTCAATTTGAAATAGACCGATACACACCTTTTACCCTTGAACAGGTTTATTTTAGTCATCGCATCATCGACAAACAAGAAGAACAAATTGTCGTTGAATTAACCTTAACACCTCGCAAAAAACTACACGAATTACTTAACCTATTTAAAAACTGGCAAGTCATTCCTGATCGTATCTATGCCGTCCCAAAAAATCATGACTATTCCAGATTACCCAATAACAGTCAGCATAATCTGATTCCTGATGAATTGAGAATTAAAAAACAAAAACCTTGGGGACAACTCAATTTTATCATGACAATTGTCACTATAGTGCTATTTTGCATCCTGTTAATTAGCCCGATCATTCAAAAAAGTTTAGATATTACAGAACTCAACACTTTAATTAAAAATGCCAAAAAAGAAGCCAATGAAACCAGTAAAATTCAAAATACTTTAGACCGTATGGTCAATGAAGCTAATTTTTTGGTCAATAAAAAACAGCAAACGCCCCTTTTCATTAAAACCATCACTGAAATTTCTAGCCTGCTTCCGACGGATAGCTGGATTCATATGATGGAACAAAATGGAGTGGAAGTCAGAATTCAAGGCAAGTCACCCTCACCCTCTTCTTTGATTGGTCAAATGGAAGCATCTGATTTATTTGAAAATGCCAAATTTAGATCACCTGTCACACGAGATGCAAAAACGGGTTTGGAACGATTTCATTTATCGGTTGATTTAATCACCAAAAATCGAGATTCAAAATGAAACGTTTAGACAAATCAACCCAAAAAACACTGGCGTTAGGGCTATTAGCCCTCAGTATTTTAATCACCCTATCATTAACCATCATCCCTGCCATCGTTCTTAACTACAGCTTTAATGAAACAATCATTACTCTGGATGATCGCTTAAAACGTTATCAACGCATTGCCAATAAAAAACCAATCTTACAAAAACAACTCAAATCACTGCAACAAAATTATTCAGGACGGGATTATTACCTTAAAAGCAAAGGTGAATCCTTGGCTTCTGCCGAACTCACCAAACTGGTTAAACGAACCATTAAAAGAAATGGTGGTGAAATTATCAGCACTCGAGTCATCAGCAACAAGCCCGACAAAAAAACCAAAAAAAACAGCACCTTTAAAAAAATTACCATCAAAGTAGAAATTCGTGGCAATATCAATGCACTACAAAAAGTACTCTACAAACTGGAAATGGGCAAACCACTGTTGTTTATTGATGCTGTAAGAATACGTTCTAGGAACCGATTTAGGAGAAATTCTCGAAGTAATAATTCTGCTGATACAGGTAATCTTGATATACGAATGGAAATTTCTGGGTATATGAAAATTTAGCCTTTCATCATTGATAATAAAATTAAAACCACACCAGTAACAATCATTCCTATCCCAATGACACGCCTAACCATCATTGCCTGAGTCATTTTTGTCAGCCATTGTGTTGCACTGCCCATTGAAATTAACATCGGCAATGTACCTAGGCCAAAAAACAACATCAACAATGAACCATGCCACCAACTTGACGCCATCAATGACCATCCCAAAACACTATAAACCAAGCCACAAGGTAGCCAACCCCAAACACCGCCCAAAACAAAAGCATGTAATAAATTATTAATGGGTAAAATTTGACGCCCAAAAGGCTCTATTATTTTCCACAATTTTGCCCCCACTTTTTCTAAATACTGTAAAACAGGCCATATATTAGCTAAATACAAACCCAATGCGATTAAAAACAAACTGGAAACCCAAAGATTGATTGAATGCCCATGTTGATGTGACAAATGCATGGTGGCAGCCGAACCCACTAAGCCCAATAAACCACCTGCAATCATGTAACTAAAAATTCTTCCCGAATTGTAACAAAGCAAATAGGGCAACGTTTTTTTCCAACTTTTCTTTTCTTTGGTATCAAGCCCAATGGTTAACAACCCCACCACACCACCACACATACCAGCACAATGGATTGAGCCAAATAATCCAATTAGAAAAGCGGCAACAAAGGTAATTTCTTCTGGCATTGGCATAATAATTCTCATATTTATTTAAATAAAGTTCGCATCATACAAAAATAATTGAATAGATTGAAGTGACAAGATGTCACACTGAATTACTGACATTTAATAATTTATCAAAAATGCTACCCAGTTAACAAAATTTGACTTATATGCCCATTGATTTATTTTTGTCTTTTGCTAAAGTTTTAACTGTTGTTACCGAAAAAATAGTTAGAGGTATACAAAATGACAAATTTAATTATTGAACCCACTTCAATGGCTCATTGGCATAAATTGGTCAGTGAAGCACAGTTTAAATGCAATCAAAATCTGAATGAAGACACTGAATCATACCTGGTTTATTTATTGATGAGATATTTAAAACGTTCTGATTTTATTAACAACATTATGTCTACAAAATATTTAGAAGGCTTACAGGCCATGGGGCATGTACGTGATAGTCGTTTACAAGATGTAGGTGATCAATGTTTGTTATTTGCAGGTCTATTTCCACAAATTGCTGAAAAAAGATCACTCAATGTCAGCTTTTTTGTTGATTTAGGACGAAGCGCCTACCATGAAATTGCTGCTTATGGCGTACAAATAGGTGATTTATTGTATCAACAGCTCTATCAAAGTTTTGTTGTAATGATTGATATTCTACATCATATTCGAGAATTAAATGGCTCTGTCAGCTTATCAGCATTTGACTCATATGATCTCTCTCAAAATGTAGCATCAGAAAAATCACAACAAAAATTAGACGATTTCAACAATAATGGTATTGTTTGTATTCCTGGCGTTTCAACCAAACAGTAAATTCCCACAAAAGACTATTCAAATCAGATGGATAGTCTCCTCTCAACTGCCAATTATTCACCAAATTCACACTTTTCTGTAGCCTCATCGCCATTAGACTTATAATTTCGAGTTGTTATTTTATCCAACTGCCCATATTATAAGATTTCTAGGAGGCTATCCGAGAACTCAGGTTTTCGTCAAATCAAGGCATAAATGGTCGAAAAAGCACAGTTTATGTGTGTAAATGAGCAATTTGAGACCATTTTTAACGCAGAATTGGCGAAAAAATGTGTTCTCGGACAGCCTTTTAGAACACTCCTACATTTCAATTTATACAATTTCAAAGAGAATTATTAGTGGCAAATTTAAGAGGAACAACCATACTATCCGTTCGTCGAGGAGACCATGTCGTGGTCGGTGGTGACGGTCAAGTTTCACTGGGCAACACAGTCATGAAAGGCAACGCTAGAAAGGTTAGGCGACTGTATCATGAAAAAGTCATTGCAGGCTTTGCTGGCGGAACAGCAGATGCATTCACCTTATTTGAACGATTTGAAGCTCAGCTTGAAAAACATCATGGACATTTGACCCGATCCGCTGTAGAACTAGCAAAAGACTGGCGAACCGATAGAATGCTCAGACGACTGGAAGCCATGCTGGTCGTAGCCGATAAAACAACCTCTTTAATTATTTCTGGCACAGGTGATGTCATCGAACCAGAAAATAGCATCATGGCCATTGGCTCAGGTGGTCCCTATGCCCAAGCAGCAGCCAGAGCTTTAATAGAGCATACTCAATTGAATGCCAGAGAAGTGGTCGAACATGGCTTATCCATAGCAGCAGATATCTGTGTTTATACCAATCACAACCGAACAATTGAAGAATTAAAATAATCTTAAATTTATAGCTAATAAATGGTTTAAAAATGTCTCAAATGACCCCACAAGAAATCGTAAAAGAACTCGACAAACACATCATCGGACAAGCCTCTGCTAAACGTTCTGTTGCCATTGCCTTAAGAAATAGATGGAGACGTTCTCAGGTCGAAGAATCCTTAAGGGCAGAAATTACCCCAAAAAATATTTTAATGATCGGCCCAACGGGTGTTGGTAAAACTGAAATTGCCCGCAGACTGGCTAAATTGGCCAATGCACCTTTCATTAAAGTGGAAGCCACTAAGTTTACCGAAGTTGGTTACGTTGGACGTGATGTAGAATCCATCATCCGTGATTTAATGGATATTTCCATCAAAATGACACGTGAACATGAAATGGAAAAAGTTAAATTTCATGCTGACGATGCGGCAGAAGAAATTATTCTTGATGCTTTACTGCCCAAAGCCTCATCTGATGATGAGCAAAATGATGAAACAGAAGATTCTTCAACTCGACAAAAATTCAGAAAAATGCTCCGTGAAGGCAAACTGGACGATAAAGAAATTGAAATTGAAATCAATGCCACGCCCATTGGAGTGGAAATCATGGCACCTCCAGGCATGGAAGAAATGACCTCTCAACTTCAAGGCATGTTCCAAAATATGTCGGGCAGTCGAAAAAAAACCAGAAAATTAAAAGTCAAAGCGGCTTATGACATCATCCGAGAAGAAGAAGCCGATAAGATGCTCAATGAAGATGAAATAAAACACAAATCGCTTGAAGTCGTTGAACAAAACGGCATTGTTTTTATTGATGAAATAGACAAAGTGACACAACGCTCTGAATATGGTGGCAATTCTGATGTTTCCAGAGAAGGCGTACAAAGAGATTTATTACCGTTGGTCGAAGGCAGCACGGTCACAACTAAATATGGCATGGTCAAAACAGATCATATTTTATTTATTACCTCGGGTGCTTTTCATCTCGCCAAACCTTCAGATTTAATTCCTGAACTACAAGGTAGATTACCCATTCGGGTTGAATTAGATGCTTTAACAACGGATGACTTTGTACGCATACTCACTGAACCAGATGCTTCCCTAACTGAACAATACAGTGCATTAATGTTGACCGAAGGGTTGAAGCTTGAATTTGAAGAAAGTGGCATCAAGCGTGTTGCTGAAATGGCTTTTCAGGTCAATGAAAATACTGAAAACATAGGTGCCAGACGTTTACACACCTTACTTGAAAGATTATTAGAAGAAATATCCTTTGAAGTCACCAACAAACAACAAGAATCCATGACCATTGATGCTGACTATGTTGACAAACAATTATCCGAATTAGCCACTGATGAAGATTTAAGTCGATACATACTATAAAGTTAATAGGAATTATTATGCCAATCCCAACTGAAATTAATTTACATAAAAAATCAAAAGTTTTATCCATAAAATTTGATGATGATGTTGAATACAATTTATCCTGTGAATTTTTAAGAGTTCACTCACCCTCAGCAGAAGTTCAAGGACATGGTCCTGGTCAGGGAGTTCTGCAACTGGGCAAAGAAGATGTCACTATTGAAAAAATTGATCCTGTTGGCAACTATGCAGTTTGTTTACATTTTGATGATGGACATAAAACAGGTATTTTTTCATGGGATACATTGTATAATATGGGTAATAATTACAATGAAATATGGCAGGACTATCTTAAAAAGCTTGAAGAAAAAGGTTATGAACGTAAAACCAATCGTTTAGGCATCAAACCAACCAAAGAATTCAACATCACACCCAAAGAATTATAACAGTGTAATCCTATGGATCATAACGACACACAACACACCACTCATTTTGGTTACAAGCAAGTAGCCGAATCTGAAAAACAGTCAAAAGTCACCGCTGTTTTTGACAGCGTTGCCAGTCAATATGACTTAATGAATGATCTCATGTCAATGGGTATTCATCGGATATGGAAAAGAAAAACCATCGAACAAAGTGGTGTCAAATCCCACCATAAAATACTTGATTTGGCAGGCGGAACAGGTGACTTAGCCAAAGAGTTTTCAAACATGACCAATGCTAACGGCCAGGTCATTTTAGCCGATATCAATGCCGCCATGCTTGAATGTGGTCGTGACAAGCTCATTGACCAAGGTATTATCAGCCCGATTCAATACGTTCAGGCAGATGCCGAATGCTTACCCTTCAAAGACAACTACTTTGACCGCATCACCATGGCATTCGGTTTACGCAATGTGACCCATAAAGAACAAGCACTGAAATCCATCTTTCGAGTGTTAAAACCTGGTGGGAAGTTTTTAATTTTAGAATTTTCTCATCCTGACAATCAACTTTTCAAGAAAATTTATGACCAATATTCCTTTAAATTATTGCCTGTTTTAGGAAAACTCATTGCCAACGACTCTGACAGTTATCAATATTTAGCAGAATCTATTCGTATGCACCCCAATCAGGAAACATTGATGTCAATGATGCAACAAGCAGGCTTTGAAAAATGCCAATATATCAACATGACCTCTGGCATTGTTGCCCTACATAGCGGTTATAAATTTTGACAGAAACCCCAGTGAAACTTCCACTCCCCATCACCCTCATTATTGAAAAAGCCATCAACACTTTTATTGAACAATCACCCAAGATGCGTCAACAATTTTCCACTTATGCAGGAAAACTCATCAAAATTGAACTCACTGATTTTAATCTGGCTATTTTCTTTTATTTTTCAAACAATTCAATTAAAGTGATGAGCGAATATGAAAGCGAACCTGACACCACTTTTATTGGAAGTTCAGTTGCCTTATCTCAGTTAATACAACAAGACATGACTGACACCTTATTCACAGGCAATGTTGTGATTCAAGGTGACATGCATTTAGGTGAAGACCTAAAAAATAGTTTCTCTCAATATCCGATTGATTTTGAAGAAAAACTTTCAACAATACTTGGGGACGTTTTCACACATCAACTATTTGCTTTTTTTAATCGTACAAAAAAATGGACAAATGCCTCAGAACAAATCATTCAATCCAATATCTCAGAATATCTGGTATTTGAAAGAGAACGTTTTGCTTGCCAACACGAAATTTCATCCTACACTTCCTCTGTCGATCAATTAAGATTACAGCTTGATCGTTTAGAAGCTAAAATCGAGCGATTGGAAATATGCAAAAAATAACAAGGCAACCATACTGTGTTAAAAATTAGCCAGGCACTGCGCTTAATCCATATTAGCTGGGTACTGATTAAACATGGGCTTGATGAAGTCATTCTAGCAACCCACCTATTTAGACCTGTTCGTTTTTTACAATATTTAACCCCCTGGTACTGGCTAAGAAGAGATATGAAACCTCGTGGCATGCGAATACGACGTGCACTTGAAGAATTAGGTCCTATTTTTGTCAAATTCGGTCAAATTCTTTCAACTCGCCGAGACTTGTTGCCAGATGACATTGCAGACGAACTGGCTCATCTACAAGACAGGGTTCCTCCATTTTCAGCTGAAAAATCCAGAAAAATAATTGAAAAAGCGTATGGCCGTCCAATATCGGAGGTTTTTTTAGAATTTGAAACCGAGCCGTTTGCTTCCGCCTCTATTTCACAAGTTCACGGAGCAGTCACCAAAGATCATCAGTCCGTTGTGGTGAAAGTTTTGCGACCCAATATTCTCAAAATCATTAAACGTGATGTTAGCTTACTAAAAATTATTGCTGAACTAGCGGAACGTTATTGGAAAGACGGTAAACGACTAAAACCCATTGAAGTCGTGGCTGAATATGAAAAAACCATTCTGGATGAACTTGATTTAATTCGAGAAGGTGCCAATGCGTCTCAGTTACGAAGAAATTTTCAAGACTCCGCCGAACTTTATGTGCCTTACGTTAATTGGGATTTAACACAAACAAATTTACTGGTCATCGAACGTATTCAAGGCACACCCATTGGCAATATTCAGGAACTCATTGATCAAAATATTGATTTGAAATTATTGGCCACACGGGGTGTTGAGATATTTTTTACTCAGGTATTCAGAGATAATTTCTTTCATGCCGACATGCACCCTGGCAATATATTTGTTTCCCCAGAAGGCACCTATCTAGCCGTTGACTTTGGCATCATGGGCACTTTAGCACAATCTGACAAACTCTATCTTGCAGGTAATTTTCTGGCTTTTTTTAATCGTGACTACCGACGCATTGCCGAACTACATGTTGAATCTGGCTGGGTGCCACCAACCACCCGAATTGATGAATTTGAATCCGCCATCCGTGCAGTTTCTGAACCTATTTTTGAAAGACCTTTAAAAGAAATTTCATTCGGACATTTTTTACTGCGTTTATTTCAAACTGCCAGACGATTTGACATGGAAATCCAACCTCAACTGGTTTTATTACAAAAAACATTATTAAACATTGAAGGCCTGGGTCGTCAACTACACCCTGACCTTGATCTTTGGACAACTGCCAAACCTTTTATGGAAAAATGGGCTGATGAACAAATTGGCTTACGATCGTTTGCCAGCAAAATAGGCAAAGGCATACCCCAATGGTTACAAAAACTGCCTGATTTCCCAGAATTGGCTTTTGATACCTTACAAAAAATTCAGTCTGGGCATTTAAAAGTGGAAACACAATCCCAACAATTAGAACAAATTCAGCTTGAACTCATCAAAAATCGACGCAAAAATGCCATCAATATTCTATCGGGATCACTGATTATCAGTGGCTCAGTTATTTATGCTCTCAATAGTTATACCTCCATGCGTTTTGCTGATATTCCACTGGTGTCATGGATTTTTGTCTCAGTAGGGGCGTTACTTTTTATGCGCTCATTATTGGAGTAACCCACCATTTCTGTGAACTAGTCCACAGTTTCCAAAACTAAAGATGGCTTTCTTACCTTAATACTGCTAAAACTAATACTTATGTGTTGCCAATAAAAATATCAGACAGCACAAATCATTTTTTAACTTATATCTAAAATACCCACGGAGGGAAGTATATGAATAAACAGAACTTACAAGCTGGTTTCACAATGGTTGAATTGGTCATTGTTATCGTAATTTTAGGAATTTTAGCCGCGGTTGCCGCACCAAAATTCATGAATATTCAAGGCGATGCTAAAATATCTGCGGCAAAATCAAATTTAGGTGCCGTACGTACTGGCGTTTCCTTAGCACATGCAAAAATATTGGCTTCTGGTCAAAACACAGGTCGAACAGGTAACAATAAAGACTGGCCAACATTGGTTGAATTACGTGCAAATAAACTTGCTGCCAACAGAATTTCTGCAACACAAAACCTCCAAATAGCAGAATCTGATGCGGTTTCTGGTGTTAACAATGCGTCACTACCAAAAATGGAACTGCCTAACATGACAACAGCTCAAGTAGCAGCTTCAAGACAAGTGAGAGACCGTAGCCGTGCTAACTCTGCAACCAGAAACTTTAATGGAAATGAAGGTTGGTCATATTACCCTGGCGATGAAATTGTTAGTGTAACACGTATTGCAGATGCCGTATTATGGATTAATGATCAAACAACAACCAATCAAGATGGTGCAGGTACTAAACCCAACAAATGGTAACATTTAATATTAACAATTAAACCATACAAAGGGCTCTCTTAATGCATAAAAATTAAGAGAGCCTTTATTCATTTAAAACTCATGCACGAATCAATTGTACAAAACTCCTCACTTGCTTTACTGGGTCATAATGGCGCAGGCAAATCTACTCTTATCCGTTTTTTACTGGGCTATTATAAAGACCGATCTCAACATGTCTTTTTAGAACGTTGGCGATCCGTTGAACCCATTGATAGATCTCAACTGGGTTATGTCCCTGAACTTCCTTATCTCGATAACAGCTTAACAGGTCACGAAACCTTGCAGTTTTTATCTCAATTAAAAAAAACACCTTACAATAAAAGTGAAGGTGAAATTCTCGTTCAAAGAACGGGACTAAATCCAGAAGATTTAAATAAAAAAGTCAGTCAATATTCTAAAGGCATGAAACAACGCTTATTATTGTCACAAGCATTAATTAATCAGCCTAAAGTATTGGTACTGGATGAACCATTATCTGGTTTAGACCCTTTTGGTCATCAACAAATTCGGTCGTTGTTGTTAGAAATCAAACAACATACCTGTATTATTGTTTCCACCCATTCTCTGGAAGACGCCTATTTATTAGGTGATAGAATCTGGTTACTGAAAGAAGGTGATTTTATTTATCAGGGAGAAAAACCCAATAGCCTTGAAGAACTGAAAACACTTTATTTTAAACACCCGCCAGATTTTAATTGATTAAGTGTAACCCCACTAATCCCACACCATGCCAAGGTCTTTTACATATTGCCTAACGACCAAAAATATAATCCAGATCAAATGCAATATTTTCAAAGGGTTCAATCCTAACAATACCACCGCCCTCCAATGATTCTATTACCAAATATTTCCCACTAACTAATTTGTAAGCGATCAAAACCCTGTCTTCTGGCCAAATAAGCCAATAATAAGGTACTTGATATTTACATAATAGATTAAAATTTCGAATAGTGTCTTTACTCTCATGACCTAGTGATACAATTTCACAAACCCAATCAGGTGTTGTTTGTATGATGCCGTTTGGAAGTTCTGGCAAACGCTTTTTTTGCCACCCAGCAATGGCAAGGCATATTATTTTCATTATAACAAACACTGACTTCAGTAATAAACCACCAGTCATCTGACTCATCATTATTATAGGATTCCAATTTTTTGTAGGTCCTGCCTTGAGCAATTCCATGTTTTGGACGAGCCATTGGACGTTTAATAATTTCACCATTAATTAACTCAAGACGTTCATCTTCAATACAAGCATTGGCTAAATTTTTAATCGTTTTTAATTTAAGTACTTCCATTATTATTTATCACGTTTAACCAGCCTAACACCATGCGCCCCATAAAGTCATCAAACGCAGGCTCATTACCCGCTCGATTTCTAGCACGAAGCATATCTTTTTTATTAAACCATGAGCCACCTCTAAAAACACGATAATGACCAGAAGATGAGCCATTAGGGTTTTTACGTGAAGATTTTTTATAATAATCTGCGCTATACCAGTCACTCACCCATTCCGAAACATTACCTGACATATCATATAAACCCAGTGAATTAGGTGTTTTCAACCCCACCCAATGCGTTTTTTTAGATGAATTATTTTTATACCATCCCAGGCTATTGATCGAATTCCCACCACAATAAGTTTGATTTTTACCTCGCTCTCGGCATGCATATTCCCATTCTGCCTCAGTGGGTAAGCGAAATTTATTTTGGCCTTGTCTATTTAACTTAGCAATAAAATCTTGCGCATCATTCCAGGAAATATTTTCCACAGGACAAGTATTCCCACAAGTAGAAAATTCGGAAGGGTTACTGCCCATTATTTGCTTCCATTGAGCTTGAGTCACTTCATATTTTGCCATCCAAAATCCATCCAACTTAACACGATCAACTGATTGTTCATCACGAATGGCTGCATTTTTCTTTCCCATTTGAAAACGACCACCTTCAACCCAAATAAAGTTCATTTTAGTCACAGGGTCAATCCATGTATTTTTTGTTGTTGCTGATTTTTTTTGTTTTACTTTAATGGATCTAATACTACTTGGTTTCTTTTTTTCTGTTTTTACAGCAATCACTTTTTTAGGCGTAATTGATGTACATGCTGATAATAAAAAAAGATGGGTTAAAAAAATAAACCCAATTAATAAAGTTGTTTTTTTCATACGATTATCCTGTACTTTACCCAATAAATGATTTTGACGGAAATAAGATTTTATCAACTTTTTTACCTATAAACCATATTTTCTAATAAACTGTAAAAAACAATTAAAATTTTATAATAATTTAAGGAACACCATGAGTAACACCCAATCAATTGAAAATAACCCATTAACCCAGTGCCAGCGACTACCCAGCTTTTCTTTAATAAAACCAGAGCATGTTACGCCCGCCATTCAATGGATCATTAATGAGAATAAGCAAAAAATTAATGATCTGTTATTAACCTCACCCTCAACCTGGCAACAATTAATTGTTCCACTGGAAGCATTAGATGAAACACTCAATAAAGCATGGTCACCCGTCAGTCACATGAACTCAGTGGTCAATTCTGAAAATCTTAGAAAAGCCTATAACGAATGCATCCCATTGCTCACTGAATATGCAACAGCCATTGGCCAAAATAAAAAGCTCTATGATGCCTACGTGAGACTATTGGAAAGTGATGGCTACTCAGCATTTAATGCAGCTCAAAAAAGAGTCATCGCTAACACCATCAGGGACTTTAAACTGGCAGGTGTTGCACTGGCTGACGATGAAAAAGAACATTATAAAAAATTAAAACAGTCATTATCACAATTAACCAGTAAATTTGATGAAAATGTGCTCGACACAACCAATGCCTGGGAATTCAATACAACAGATAACAATCACTTAACAGGATTACCCGAATCTGCTTTGTCACTTGCCAAACAAACCGCTGAACAAAAACAACAAGACGGCTGGACATTTACCCTGGATTTTCCGATGTATATGCCTGTCATGCTTTATGCAGACGACTCATCACTTCGTCAAAAATTTTATCAAGCCTACACTACTCGTGCCTCAGACCAGGGGCCACATGACACCCAATACAATAATTCTGAAATCATGGATGAAATTTTATCGTTACGCCACCAGATTTCAAACTTATTGGGTTTTAATAACTATGCCGAACGATCGCTGGCAACAAAAATGGCAGAATCCCCCGAACAGGTACTTAATTTTTTAAATGAATTAGCAGAACACTCATTGCCCATTGCAAAAAATGAACTGAATGAATTACAAAACTTTGCCAAACAACACTTTCAAGTCACCCAATTAAATGCCTGGGATATCCCTTATTACAGTGAAAAACTCAAACAACACAAATACAATGTTAGCCAAGAAGATTTGAAGCCCTATTTCCCTATACATAAAGTCATCAAAGGTATGTTTGATGTGGTTAATCGTTTGTATGGCATTAAAATAAAAGCCATTGATGGCATTGATTGCTGGCATTCTGATGTCAGTTTTTATCAAATTACCGATGAAAATGACCAGCTCAGAGGAGAATTCTACCTTGATTGTTATGCACGAAAAAATAAACGAGGTGGCGCTTGGATGGATGAATGCATCACTCGCCATCAGCTAGATGGCAAAGTTGATAATCCCGTTGCCTATTTGACTTGTAATTTCACCCCACCCATCGGAGACGACCCGTCACTATTAACCCATGATGAAGTACAAACGCTATTTCATGAATTCGGACACGGGCTACATCACATGCTCACTCAGGTTGATTATCCAGAAATTTCAGGCATCAATGGTGTTGAATGGGATGCAGTCGAATTACCCAGTCAATTCATGGAAAACTGGTGCTGGGAAAAATCAGCCATTGACTTATTCTCTGGCCACTATCAAACAGGAGAAAAACTACCTGATGAGCTATTTGAAAAACTATACAAAGCTAAAAATTTCCAATCTGGCATGCAAATGGTCAGACAATTGGAATTTTCAATTTTTGATTTTCGAATACACCATGAATACAACCCAGCAAAACCAGGACAAATTTATCACACACTAGACCAAGTCAGAGACCTAGTGGCTGTTATTATTCCCCCCAAAGACAATCGATTTCCCCATAGTTTTTCACATATTTTTTCAGGTGGTTATGCTGCGGGGTATTTCAGCTATAAATGGGCTGAAGTATTATCTGCCGATGCCTTTTCAAAATTTGAAGACAGCGGTATTTTTAATGCCGCAACAGGCAAAGAATTTTTAACCAACATTCTCGAAAAAGGCGGATCTGATAATGCGATGGATTTGTATGTTAATTTTCGAGGACGCAAACCTGAAATTAATGCTTTGTTAAGACATTCGGGCATTGAGAAAATACCACGGTAAAAAGTTATGTTAATGACCACAACTCACTTTAATCATTCATTGGCTCATCAGGAATGAAATATATGGGTAAAGACGATATCATTGACACGCTTCATGACTTTTTAAATGACTTTATTTCTAAAATTAAGGCAGAGTTTTTTCGCTAATTGCTGACATTTAATGATTTTTTAAAAAGACCCGTTAATATATACCTATAACACGATTAATTACATATAATTAACAACTATACTTCCTAATAATTATAAAATATTCATCATTATGTTAAAAGAAATACTGATTGAACAAAATCCTCATTGGTCTGGAACAAAAAATATTTCAATTGTGAGAGATCAATTACATAAAATAATTGATTACCTTCCCTTAAAACAAATTATTACCATTAGTGGCATTAGACGTTGTGGAAAAAGTACATTAGCATGGCAGGCAATTAATTATTTGATTGATCAACAAATCCTAGCTAACAATATTTTATTTGTTAATTTAGAACAACCTTATTTTATTGACCACAAGCATAATACAAATTATTTAAATACAATTTATGATGAATATTTAAAAATGATGAATCCGCAAGGGAGAGTCTATGTTATTTTTGATGAAATTCAATTTTTTCAAAATTGGCAGGTTTTTATTAAGAGTAAATATGAAAATCAATCCATAAAATTTATTATAACAGGGTCAAACTCTTCCTTATTATCCAATGATCTAAATACTTTATTAAGCGGACGAAGTTTGAATGTTCATCTTGATACATTTTCTTTTACAGAATTTTTGAGATCTCAAGAAATCGAATATGATAATGAAGTTGAGAGAATAAAAAATAGAATTGCGATTGCAAGAGCAAAAGAAGAAT
>JABHHM010000469.1 GCA_018671575.1 Methylococcales bacterium
CAAATTGTGACTTTTTCAAGTCATCATTGGGGTCAGTTGTATGAGTGAGTAGACGCGTGTTGGTGATTTTATTACCTTGCTCATCTCTGATGATGAAATGAATTAATTTAACCTGGCCAAAAAAATGTTCATTAAATTGCACTGAAACAGGGTAACCAGAGACTGAATAGTCGGGTAGTGGATCAGGTGTTTCTTCAAAGAAAACGGGTGGGATTTGGTGTGAATTGGCAGGTGGCCAGAGAATGATGGAAGGGTTGTTTTTTAATCGATGTTGTTTTTGAAAATCATATGTTTCTACTTTGATTTTAGTTTTAGAATTTTTACAGGATTTGACATAATGTCGTCCATAAGTGTTGGATGATCCTGTTTGGCAGAGTTTTCGTTGCCATGAATTTCCCATATTGTAAACATAAAGATAACGTTTGGGGGTTTGATTGGAAATTCTTCTGCCCACGCCAATTTCATCAATACTGGGGTCTAAAAATCCCAGTCGATGATAAATTGCAGACATCAATCCATCAATTGAATCACGATAAGTTGAATTGCCGTGAGAAATGTTTTCCGATACGGATGAGGCGGGATATCCTACATAATAGGCTCTATTTTTAACTGTTTTACCTGTAAATAAAGCTTTGTTTTTAGATTGATAATGGCTTTGTATGTGATGTTTTGCGAGATAAGTGGCGTGATTTTTTGCAGATTTTGTCAGTAGTGAATAATGTTTCAGCGGTGTCATACCTGCTTGTTTTCTCAATGTGTTGATGTATTCAATCGCCGCTGCTTCATTGAACTGAGACGCCACTAATAATGATGAGTAATAAAATAAACTGGTTAAGATAACAAGCTTGAAAAATAATTTGAGCATAGGATTGTCAGTAGAAAAAATAAAAATTTAATTTAGGTTATAATATAGGTTAATAGAATCAAAAAAACCATGTAAGGGACGATTCAAAAATAAAAAATAACCTTATTTGGCTTCATTTTTAATAGTGCAGTTTTCCCATTAGAGTATCACGTTTAATCTTCCAGATAATAAAAAATAATAATGATAAAAGATGCCATTCCTTTCGATAAAATTAACCATGTTTTAATTGTTAAATTAAGGCATCACGGTGATGTTTTATTGAGTTCACCTGTATTTCAAGTGTTAAAAAATCATCATCCACATTTACAAATTGATGCGCTGGTTTATCAGGATACTCAGGAAATGTTGACGGAACATCCCGCCATTCGACAAGTTTACACCATTGATAGAAACTGGAAAAAACTGGGTTTGATTGCTCAATTTAGGGCTGAATATCAGTTGTTATCTACTTTAAAATCACAAAAATATGATTTAATGATTCACTTAACCGAGCATAATCGTGGCGTTTCATTAAAAAAATATCTTAAACCAAGTTATGCGGTTTCTGCCAAATATTCGGGTAAAAAAGGCCGTACTTGGAAAAAAACATTTACTCATCTATATCCAACGCCTGCTCGTCAGCGTCATACGGTCGAAAAACATTTGGATTCACTCCGACGCATTGGGCTGTCTCCTAATGAATCTGAAAAGTCTTTGGTACTCGTTTCTGGTCATGATGCGTCCACTAAAATAGATGATCTGTTGGTCAAACATCAGTTAAAAGTTAAAGAATTTATTCATATTCATCCAACCTCAAGATGGCTGTTTAAATGTTGGGATGTGAATAAAATGGCTACATTGATTGACCAATTACAGGCTAATCAAAAACAAGTGGTTATTACTGCGGCTCCTGTTGATGATGAATTGAATATGGTGAAGGATATTTTAAGTCGGGTGAAACAACAGCCTGTTAATTTAAGTGGAGAATTGTCACTCAAAGAATTGTCTGCATTAACAGCAAAAGCCGCCTGTTTTATGGGGATGGACTCTGTGCCGATGCACATTGCCGCGGCGGTGGCAACGCCAGTGGTTGTGTTGTTTGGTCCGAGTGGGGATCAGGAATGGGGGCCTTGGGCTGTTCCTCATGAAATTTTAACAACTTCTCATTCTTGTCGTCCATGTGGTCAAGATGGTTGTGGTGGTAGTAAAGTCAGTGATTGTTTGATGGATATTAATACCGATCAGGTTTTTCAGGCAATTAACGCAAGGTTGAACGATGTCTAAATCACATAATATTTGTTTGATCAGGCAGAAATATCGAGATGATGGTGGTGCTGAACGATTTGTTTCCAGAGCATTAGAGGCATTGAGTCATCAAGATCTCAATGTTGCAATCATTGCACGTCAATGGCAGACCCAAAAAGATGTTCAGGGAATAAAATGTAATCCGTTTTATTTGGGTAGAACCTGGCGAGATTTTGCTTTTGCCAAATGTGTTTGTCAAACTTTGAAAGAACACTCATTTGATTTAGTGCAGTCACATGAACGTATTGCTTGTTGTGATTTGTATCGTGCAGGTGATGGTGTACATCGTGAGTGGTTAAAACAACGCAGTCAAAATATTTCAATAATTTCTCGGTTGGTTCAACAGTTTTCTCTTTATCATCGCTATATAATGTCAGCTGAGAAAAAATTATTTGAAAGTGATCAATTGAAAGCTGTTATTTGTAATGCAGAAATGGTTAAGCAGGAAATATTGGGCTATTTTTCGATTAATCCAGATAAAATTCATGTGATTTATAGTGGAGTGGATACGCAAGCTTTTAATCCATCTCTAAAATCTCATCGAAAGGTCGTTCGACAGCAGTTAAATATTGCAGAAGATGCCTGTGTTTATTTGTTTGTTGGTTCTGGTTTTGTTCGCAAAGGTGTAGAGGCATTATTAAAAGCTTTTAAAAGTCAGGCTGAAACATCTCATTTGGTGATTGTTGGAAAAGATAAAAAACAACAACAGTTTGTCAAAATGAGTGAAGCATTGAATGTGCAGAATCGAGTGCATTTTATGGGGGCTCAATCGGATGTTAAACCTTATTATGGGATGGCTGATGTTTTTGTTTTACCAACGATTTATGATCCCTTTCCAAATGTGTGCTTAGAAGCAATGGCTGCAGGTTTGCCAATAATCACCAGTACCAAGTGTGGGGCTGCTGAGTTTGTAAAGTCAGGGGAGAATGGCTATGTTTGTGATGCACTGGATGATGATGCTTTGGCTGTTCATATGAGGTCTTTGGTGGAATTAGATGTTGCAAAACAGGCAGGGTTAAATGCGCGAGAAGTAATCGAACCTTATAATCTTGAAAAAATGAGTGAAAACTTGGTGGCGTTGTACCAATCATTAGGCATGAAATAAACAGTGAGTATTAATGTATGCAAAATAAAAAATTAAAAATAGTACATACTGAATCATCTTGTGGTTGGGGTGGTCAGGAAATTAGAATCTTAACGGAAGCAAAAGGTTTTTTGGGGCGTGGGCATGAAGTTACTTTGTTGTGTCCCGAACAAGCACCAATTTATGAAGAAGCTCAACAGCGAAATATACCAGTCGTGGCATTGCCTATAGCGCGTAAAAAAATCAAAGGATTGTTGGCAGTTCGTCGATGGTTGAAGAAAAATTCAATTGATATTGTCAATACGCATAGCTCAACAGACAGTTGGTTGATGGCATTGGCAAGTAAAATGGTGGCTAATCCTCCTGTATTGGTTAGGACTCGTCATGTTTCTGCTCCTGTATCTAATAATAAATCTACTCGTTGGTTGTATACCAAGGCGGTTAAGCATATTGCAACAACGGGTGAGAAATTGAAACAGAATTTAATATCACAAAATAATTTTCCAGCGGAAATGATGACTTCAGTGCCCACGGGTATTGATCGTGAACTCTTTTTTGCGGGCGATAAACAGCAAGCCAGAGAACAATTAAATATTCCCCAAGATAAAAAAGTCATTGGTATTGTTGCTACTTTAAGAAGCTGGAAAGGGCATCAATATTTAATAGATGCCTTTGCTCAATTAAATCGAGAGGATGCCGTTTTGTTAATTGTTGGTGGTGGTCCACAGCATGACAATATTGAAGCACAAATCAAGCAGTTGGGTATTGAAAATAAAGTCATTCGTTCAGGCAATCAACGAAATGTCACTCCCTGGATGCATACCATGGATTTATTTGTTTTGCCGTCTTATGCCAATGAAGGTGTGCCACAAGGTATAATGCAAGCCATGATGACGGGGTTGCCTGTGGTCAGCACCCCTGTTGGAAGTATTACCGAAGCCGTAGATCATGAAAAGAATGGTTTGATTGTTAAGCCAGAAGATGTTGGAGTGTTAAAGCAGGCCATTAGTCAATTTTTGGATGATGATGAGATGCGTTTGAAATTTGGTGAAGCTGCCAGAGTGAAAGCGGAAGCTGAATTTGCTATGGAATATATGCTGGATAAAATGGAAGTGATTTTTAGGCAAGTGTTAGCTTAATCAGGTTTTTTGTCATGTCCAGGTTGCCATCAAGATTACTGACTTTTTCACGGATATTGTCAAAGTTGCCCCTGCATTTTTTTAGAAAACCCCCTGTTGATTGTCGAAAAATACTGGTTGCTCATCACTTACTTTTGGGTGATACATTAATGTTGACACCCTTGTTAGCTAAGCTCCGAAAGCAGTATTCAAATGCAACAATTACCATGGTGTCGCCCAAATCCACAGTGATTTTGTATCAAAATAAGCCTTATGGGGTTGAAGTATTGCCTTATGACCCAAAAGATATCGGCACTTTAAAACAATTACTAAAACAATCTGATTACGATTTGGCGTTGATTCCTGGTGATAATAGAGTGTCATGGTTGGCCTATGCACTGGGGGCAAAATGGATCGTGGCTTTTGCTGGGGATACCCCAAGCTATAAAAGTTGGTTTGTTGATCAACAAATTCCTTATCGAGAGTCACCTGCTACATGGGGTGATATGGTTGCTGATTTGGTGTCAGGTGAAAATGACCAGTTGTATGATATCGATCAGTGGAAAGCACCTGCTTGTCAAAATTATTCAACACCTGATTCTGCTTATGCTGTTTTGCATGTTGGTGCCAGTACCGCATTAAAAATGTGGGCGCCTGAGAAATGGATGGAAATAGCAAATTATTTAAAAGCCAATAATGTTACACCTATATGGAGTGGTGGCAAAGGTGAAGAAAAGATTGTAACTAAAATTGATTCGGATCAACAATATACATCTTATGCTGGTCAATTAGATTTATCTCAAATGTGGAATTTACTGGCAAATGCAAAAATATTAATTTGTCCCGATACGGGTATGGCTCATTTTGGAAGAATTACCGATACACCAACTGTTGTGTTATTTGGTCCAGGGTCTGCAGTTATTTGTGGTAAAGGTGATTTTTGGAAAAATAGTCGTTATGAAACCGTGTTTGAAGCAGATATAAAGTGTCGAGATCAGAATATTTTATTTAGGCGAAAATTGTCCTGGGTTAAACGTTGCGGGCGAACCACTCGGTCCTGTAGTCATGCAATATGTATGCAGGCTATTACAGTGGATATGGTTAAGCAGACAATTAGCCAATTAATCCCTGAATTTTCTTCGCCAAATATTGGCTAAATGGTATTGAACAAGTGAATGCGGGTGAAACGGCATTTAAAACATGAAATGATTTGTTGTCTCCCTCAAATTTAAAATCCATTTCCAGGCTATAATCTTTGGTGTTAATTAATTGAGCTCTAATGCCTGGTTTTCCCCATTGATTGAATTGCATTTGCTTGGTGTTTTGTAATAGTTTTTCGGCTTCTGCAATCATATGTGGTCGATAATATTTTTTGACTTCGGTATAGGCGAGTTGTCGGAAATTGAATTTGTTGTTAATAAATAAACGTGATTCACGACCAATGACTTCAAGAAATTCACTGAAATTAAACCGATCAAATCCTTGGTAATGCTCTCTCCAAAAGGCTGGAATTGCGGTCGGACCAATTTTTGCTAAGCCGTCAACGGTTAATGTGAAATGTACTCCCAGAAACGGATGTTCTAAATTTGGAACGGGATAGATATTGGTGTTGAGTTTGGTTTTGTTGTTATTTGAGTATAGGTAAAGTCCTTTGAATGGCAGTATTCTGTAATGTTCGGAAAAATTAAAGTCATTGGCTATTTTGTCGGCATATAATCCAGCCGTATTGATAATGTAACTTGCCTCAAAAGTGCCTTGATTGGTGGTGATGGCATTTTTGTTTTTAATTTTACCTACATAAAGCGTATTTTTTAATAAAGTAATGCCCATGGCTTGTACATCTTGCCGTAATGAATTCATTATTTCCTTGGGGTCTACTGTCGCTGTGTTGGGTGACCAAAGTGCATTTTGGTGTGTTTTTACATTGGGCTCGATATCTTGTGCTTGTTTTTCATCAATCCAGTCAAGGTGTACGTTGTTGGCTGTTGCTCTGCGCTGTAGTTCTTTTAACCCAGTTAATTCAGCTTCATTTTTTGTAACGACCAATTTACCACATTGGTTGATTTTTAGATTTTTTTGCTGGCAATAGTCTCGCATAGCTATGTTACCATCACGAGTAAATTTTGCTTTTAAACTGTCTGCTGAATAATAAAAACCAGCATGTAAAACCCCACTATTTCGACCGCTGGCATGTTGTGCGATTTGGCTTTCTTTTTCAAGAATGGCAATTTGGCTGTCAGAGAATAATTTTTTTAATTCAATGGCCAGTGTCATCCCGATAATGCCGCTACCAATGATTAATATGTCAAAGTTTTTTTTCATGTTTTTTTGTGAACTTGATTTATGGAGAGGTTATTGTACTTTAATAAATTAGTTTTAACAGAAGATATATTATTTAATATGTCAGCTATAATTTACCTAAATTGTATTGAATAAAAACAAAGGCTTGGGATGAAAGTTAATATTGATAATGCAGCAACGAATTTGTCTGAGTTGGTTAAATTGGCAAATGATGGCGATGAAATAATTTTGACTGAGTCTGGTCAGCCAATGGCTCGAATTATTCCCTATCAACTGAAAGTAAAAGCAGGTAAATCTGAAGAAAAAAATTCAGATGATGTAAATAAATACATTACTGAAATGTTTTTTAAGTCATAAAAATAATTGTATCGTTCGACTATACGCTATTTTTGTGCCTCCCCTTATTTTTGTTGTGATTTATTAGTGACTGCTTCCTCTAAAGCATTCATTATTTCTTTTATTTTCTGGTGTTTCATTTTCATTGATGCACGATTAATAATCAATCGTGAGCTGATGTTTCTGATGTGTTCTGTTGGTTTTAATCCATTTGCTTTGAGTGTGTTTCCAGTTTCTACTAAGTCAACAATTCTATCAGATAAGTTGATTAGTGGGGCGAGTTCCATTGATCCATAGAGTTTGATGATTTCAACTTGCTGGCCTTTTTCGGCAAAATATTTTTTGGCAGAATTAACATATTTGGTTGCGATTCTCAGTTTTTTGGGTTCATCAATTTCGTCAATTGGGCTGGCAACCATGAGTCGACAATTGGCAATTTTTAGGTCAAGTGGTTCATAATAACCATCACCACCGTGTTCAATAATAACATCTTTTCCCGAAACCCCCATGTCGGCCGCGCCATATTGGACGTAGGTTGGTACATCAGTTGCCCTTACAATAAGAAAGCGAACATCTGCTTGGTTGGTTTCAATGATTAATTTTCGAGTTTTTTCGGGGTGTTCGACAGGTTCTATGTCGGCATGCTTGAATAGCGGTAGTGTGTCTTTGAAAATTCTTCCTTTAGATAAGGCTATGGTAATTTTTTTATCATTCATTTTTTGTTAAATCGCTATTAATTTATTATTTATGTTGGGCTGAATCATACACTAAATTAAGTATTTTCAACAAATATTTTAGTTGGCGTTATCTGTAATTGGTTTTTTGTCTAGTATGCTGTCCATGCTTTTCAAATATGTTGGAAAGCAGGTGTTGGGAAGTAGTTTTAAGTCTTCAATAAATGCATTATTTATTAAGCTAAATAGAGATTAATTATTTATTTGAGCCTCGGGTGAATACAGAACGGCACGGATTATGTTCAATGAATATCTGTATTCATCCACATTGAGCGGGTTGATATTTTATTTCTTATATTTAATACGACCAAAAACTATATTTTCAGTGGTAGGGTGGGTAAGGAATGAAAATTAAATAACCTGAACATATTGCTTCCATCTTTACATCATTTTCGATTGATCCTCAATCACAAAACCTCGCATTAGAGTAGCTAGTGCAGCGGTTTTGTTCAATCAGATCAATCGAAACTAACATAAACCTGAAACCAATATTGTCCAGGTTATTTAATTTTCATCCCTAAGTGGCAACGTATCCACCAATAAAGCACTTTTTTTCAGTAGATGGCTCATCGCTTACCCGTCCTGCTAAAAACCTAATATTATCAACTATTTGATTGCATAGAATTATTTAATGCTAAAAAAACAAAATAGACCCTGCTTAATGTGAGTGGTTCTGAAATATTTTGTTATTTTTTCCAAAGAGCATCATGCTCAATAATTTAATTTATAAAAAATCAAATCAAACCCCGCTCAATGTGTGTAGTTAATGAAGAATCAGGATTTTGGAGTATTATTTTGTTTCAAGAAATAATGTGGGGAAGGGGTTATAATTATGGTTACCTACTTATGTGGAAGGTAATATTTTTTGAGCAAAAAAAAGACCTTCTGTCAAAAAACAGAAAGTCTTTCCAAATTAATCTAAAAACTAGATTAATTATTACGCGTTAACGTTGATAGAACCGATAGAAGTATTATCAGTTGCATCACCAGCAGCGCCACCAGTAGCTCCAGCAGAAGCGCCTGCGTCACCACCAATACCAACGCCAGCACCAGCACCAACGTCTTGGCCTACACCTAAACCACCAGCGTGTCCGCCAGCTGCTCCAGCACCAGCACCTGCATAACCAGCTGCGTCACCACCAGATTTACCACTTTGACTTACTCCTACACCTGAAGCTGCATCATCAAAACTCATATTATTCTCCTAAAAATTATAAATTTAAAAATTACTAAGTAAAAAATAACGCGTTAACGTTGATAGAACCGATAGAAGGATTATCAGTTGCATCACCAGCGCCAGCACCAGTAGCTCCAGCAGAAGCACCAGCATCACCACCAACACCTAACCCAGCGCCTGCACCATCATTTTGTCCAACGCCATATCCACCAGCGCCTCCACCCATTGCACCAGCACCAGCACCAGCATAACCAGCTGCATCACCACCAGACTTACCACTTTGACTTACGCCTACACCTGAAGTTGCATCATCTAAACTCATTTGTTTATCTCCGAAAAATTGTTTTTTTAAAAAATTATGTTTTGCAATACTCTTGTAGCAGATGTCGTGCCAGTTTTTAAATTGATGAATGATAATATTCTGGGATTTGCTGTTGATCAGTGACTAGTATTTTTAGGATAATAAAAAAATATTTTTAAAGTTCGGAGTAATCAGTGAAAAAATTAAAAAATGAAGCAAAATTATTAAAAGAGGCTATAAGGGTTGGGATGATTTTTGCCGAACAACGTGGCGCAGTAGAATTTGAGGAAACGGATACAGCAAAAGAGAAGGCTGAATATATCTATCGGTTACTGGTGCATGATAACCTGATTCAACCATTGGCTAAAGCAGAAGAAAGTGATGTAAATATGAAACATAAATTAGCATTGTGGATGTCGCGGCAATTACCCAAAGATCACCCATTATTAAAGTAGTTTCAATCTTGCCTTACAGATTATATAATCCCTGTTCCTTGAAGCCTAAATTAATCAGTTGAATTTATTGCGAGTGTCCAATGAACTGAATATTCAAGACTTTTCGATCTATTTTTAACTCACCTGTAGACTGACTACAAGAGTCGTAAAAATACCCGAAAAGTCTTGAATATTAAGCATATTGAACTCTGTAGCTACGACTCAACGGGTCAATTTAGGTATAAAATATACGATATAGATAAAGATTGTCGGATGAAAGTGCAAGTTAGTGAATTCATTGTAAAGTTTTTAGAGAAAATGAATATTGAAGTCATTTTCGGAATGCCTGGTGCGCATATTTTGCCTGTTTATGACAGCCTGTTCGATTCTCCGATTAAAACGGTATTGGCAAAACATGAACAAGGTGCTTCATTTATGGCGGGAGGTTATGCCCGTGTTTCAGGCAAAATTGGGGCTTGCATTACAACCGCTGGCCCTGGCGCAACCAATTTAGTGACAGGTATTGGCAATGCGTATGCGGATAAACAAGCTCTCTTGGTGATTACAGGAGAAGCTCCAACTCATATTTTTGGCAAAGGCGGTTTGCAGGAAAGTTCAGGGGAAGGAGGAAGCATTGATCAAAGTGCTTTATTTCAGGGTATTACCCGTTATCATAAAGTGATTGAACGGGCAGACTATCTGGTCAATGTGTTGAATCATACGGCAAAACTATTGAGTTCAGATGTGCCTGGTCCAGTGGTGCTGAGTTTCCCATATAATGTACAGAAAGAGTTAATTGATGATGAGTTGCTGTCTGAAATTGTGGTTAGATCGCCTCATACTGTTTCCGCATTTGATGTTGGTAAGTTGGAGCAATGTGTTGATTTGATTTCCAAATCAAAATCCCCCGTTATTCTTGCGGGTTATGGTTGTATCAGGGCTGGTGCGGGCGAAGTTGTTTCACAATTCAGTCGTTTATTAAATATTCCCGTGACCAGTAGTTTAAAAGGTAAAGGGGTGATTGATGAATGCTCTAAATTATCATTGGGTAGCTTGGGTGTTACCTCTAGTGGTTTTGCTTATCAATATATCGATGCCGAGGCTGACTTAATCCTATTTTTAGGCGCTGGTTTTAATGAAAGAACCAGTTATGTTTGGCAAAAACAATTGCTCAACGGTAAAAAAATTATTCAGGTTGATATCAATCCACAACAATTGGACAAGGTTTTTCATGCTGACATATCAATACAAGGGGATGTGTCTGAAATAGTCACTGAGCTGATGAAACTGTGTAAACATAAGGATGTTTTACATAAAAACTATCCTGATCTTCAGCAATACAAAGCGATGGTGAAGACAAACTCTGTTGAATCGGGTCAAGCTATCTTTAATGGTCAATTTGATTTAGTTAGAATCTTTTTTGATGAGCTTGAACAATGCCAATTAAATCAGTTGACCGTGTTTGATGATAATATTATTTTTGCCCAGAATTTTTTCAATGTATCTAAAAACCATAAATATTACCCAAACTCAGGCATTTCTTCATTGGGTCATGCCATACCTGCTGCCATTGGAGCGAGTATGGCAACATCGGACACCTTATTTGCATTCATAGGAGATGGCGGTTTTCAAATGTGTTGTATGGAAATTATGACGGCCGTTAACTATAATCTTTCGCTCAATATTTTACTCTTTAATAACCAAACGATGGGGTTAATTCGCAAAAATCAGCATCAGCAATATGATCAACGTTTTATTGATTGTGATTTTATTAACCCTGATTATCAGTTGCTTGCTCAGTCATTTGGAATTGACTACGCTAAAATTGAAACGGCGGAACAATGCCAGCAATTTTTTAAACAAGTGGATTTTAGTCATGGTATTCGTTTAATTGAATTATTAATTGACCAAGATGCTTACCCCAATTATTCCTCTCGCCGTTAAGTTTTGAAATGTATGGCAACTTATCAACTTTCTTATCTGATTGATTTTATACAGTCTTATTCAGATAAAATTCCTTCATTACTCTCTGTTGAATCACAACTTTTAGACATAAAAAAACAATCTCAATCCAAGCAAATAAAATCATTAATAGAATTATACCCCCAAATATTATCATTGATTGAAAATGAGTTGTGGAAAACGAATGAGTTTGATGATTGGCTGGAAGTTTATCAGTCAACTTGTCGGGGGTATGAAGTCTTACTGGATTATTATGATACTGATTCAAGATTTGATTTTTTCTTAAGTATTCCGATTGCCGACCGTCCTGAACATCTGAAAAATTGTTTGGAAAGTATTTGGCAACTTTGCCAATTGTACCAATATGGCGGTAAAAAAGAGGGCTTTTTTAGCAAAGTTTCAGTGATTATTGCAGAAGATAGCCAATTTGAAAAATACATTGAAGAAGACATCAGGTTGGCCAATGAATACCGTCAAAAAGGTTTAAAAGTCATTCATTTTGGTCAGCAGGAACAGCGGGAATTACTGGCAAAAATACCAGCAGAATATCGCTCAGGGTTAAAATCAATCATTGGCGAACATTCAATGAAGCAATTTTATCACAAAGGGCAAGCGATTATGCGAAACCTGAGCTATTTGAAATTATTAGAGATTGCTAACGATAAAAATAAGTCATTATTCTACTTTGTGGATAGTGATCAAACATTTCAAGTTAATGTGGCATCATCCAATGGCGATAAAAATATTTATGCCTTAAATTATTTTTATACCATTAATCGACTTTTTACAGAAAATAATATCTCACTATTAACGGGTAAATTAGTCGGAGACCCTCCCGTTTCTCCATCTGTCATGGCGGTTAATTTTTTACAGGACGTTATTGCTTTTTTACATCAACTGGCAGACCAGCCTGCTGAGCACGAATGTCAATTTCATCAACCTTTAATGACTGAGGGCGATCATGCAGCATATCATGATATGGCCAATTTATTTGGTTTTGAAAATATTCAAAAGGTCTTTAATTATCGTTGCGAACTACAACATCAACACAACCATATCGACTGTATGAATACCTTTTTTAAACGCATTAATTGTTTCTTTTTTGGTGAGCATCCAACCCGCAAGACACATTTTAAATATATTGATTCTTTGCTTAAATTAACGCCTGCAAGAACCATTTATCCAGGCAATTACATTACAACATTTGAAGGCATGAAATATATCATTCCTTTTGGTGATTTGCGTCTACGCATGTCTGGCCCAACAGCAGGACGATTGATTCAAGCTGAAATTAAAGAAAAATTTGTATCAGCCAATGTGCCGATGATGCATACTCGGACATTACAAAGCGATTTTTCTGCCGAATTTAGGCCTGGTGTAGAAAAAGACGATGAAATAATTGATTTGTCAGATGAATTTGAAAGACAATTTTTTGGTGATTTAATGTTGTTTTCTGTCGTAGATTTATCTAAACAGAAGGTGAATTTTAAGCAATTGTCTAAAAAATTCGTGACTTCAATTTTTGATAAAGTAGAAATTGAACTGCTTGATTTATACAAAAATAAACATCAAAAAATTAATGATAAATGTAATGAACTTTTGGCTGTAATTAATGATAAATCTCATTGGTGGAATCATTGTGAAGACGTTTCAAAATCAGTGATTTATGTGAAGCAGTTTATTAATAACAATCGGCATAATTTTGGTAAAGGATCAACTGCTTATGTCAAAATAAAGTCACCGTCACATCGTTTAAAAAAGAAAAATGAAATGATCAATGCCTTGTTGAATTACCAAAATGATCGTGATACCTGGGATAAATTGCTTGATGATATTGAAAGTCTTAAATGTAGTATTTTCTGAATAGGAATATGATGAAAAATTTTATTAAGAAAATGGCCGTGAATGGCTTTGAATCCAATGACAACTATGAACATACCGTTCGTTGTTTGAAATCATTTCAAACGACTCAATTAAAATGTTTGAATATTGAAGGTGATGCCGAACGTCATAAAACGGCCTTTGCCAATGCACTGGCAAAATCATTGGATATTACTCAAATTTTATACCACGATTTTACACAACAAAAAGAACCCATTCCTAAAGTTGTCTTGCCAGAAATAAAAGATGATCGTGGTCAGAAAGAATACCCCATTGATGCATTTGACCGTATCGTGATAGAGGCATGTGCTTATAGTGAAGAAAAATCAACGGTTTTAATTGTTGACCAATTACAGGCCGCAGATTTTAGAGAGCATATTCGCCTACATGGATTTATTAAAAGTACACAATGGGAAGGTAACAATTCCACTTATACAGCAAACCAAAATCATTTAATGATTTTTTTAATTTCTGAGAAAAAGTTGTTTCATTCATTACAAAAATCCAGTTTTAGAGTCTGGGTTAATGCCACTTCAGACACCTACATACATTATACGCCCAAAGACTTTGATTTGTCAGATGATGCCATTCCCATTTTGAAATCATTGGCTAAAGTTTTCAGTAGTCTGAACATTATTCCGACTTATAGTGAATACAAAAATATCATCAATGATATTCATTTTAATATAAGAAATGAACAGGATTTACGCCAATCAATTTATGGCTGGACAGAAGGTATTGACCGTGAGTTACTCTACCATGATGAAATAAAATATGTTTTTAAAGAAGCCGTGACGGTCATTGAAAACTATATGGTTGATGAAGAAGTTGAAATGGTCGAAATAAAAGAATAAAAATTGAAAAAAACATATAATGTAAATATTCTATCTATATTTCAGCGTGGCAATCATGAGCAAAAAAATTGATGTAAAAGGAACCGCCTGTCCAATGGCTGTGATGCAAACCATGAAAGTATTAAAATCAATGGAAAAAGATGAGATTTTAGAAGTTCATAGTGATGATGTTGCATTTGAAGCCAATATAAGGTCGATGTGTAGCAATACGGGACACATTCTTTTTTCTCTCGAAAATAAAGTGACTTATTGGGAAGCTATTATCAAAAAAGGTACCTAAGGCAACTCACAATAAATAAACTACCCATCTTACTGGCCTTTTTGTTCGTCTTCTTTGCCACAAAAACAGTTGAGTAGAATGACTACACACCTATTTTTATGGCAAAGAAGACGAACAAAAATTCTGC
>JABHHM010000200.1 GCA_018671575.1 Methylococcales bacterium
AACTCATCTTTCCGCCAACTCTGCGTTCACCCCTCAAGGGGGTACCGAGGAAAAAAGGTCTCAAAATGCTCATTTACACATGTAAACTGCGCTTTTTCGACAATTTCATGCCTTGATTTGACAAAAATCTGAGTTCTCGGACAGCCTCCTAGTGCTGAAAAAATGATTTTTGCTCGCATTAAATGTAAAAGTAAAATGTCAATCCGCTCAATGTAAGCAAATGGTTACATTATTTTAATGCCTGCATGACTCTTTGCAAATGCTGTTTAAACGCTTCCGCAGGCATAAAGCCCACAATACGATATTGTTTTAATTCTTCGCCTTCACCATCAAAAAATAACAAACTGGGTGGTCCAATCACACTTAATTTCTTTTGAAGTTGGATGTCAATTTTGTCATTTTTAGTCACATCAGCCTGAATTAGATGGATGCTTGACATGAGTTGGCTGACTTGAGGGTTTGCAAAAGTGTATTTTTCCATTTCTTTACAGGAAATACACCAATCGGCATAAAAATCGAGTAGGGTGATTTTATTTTGTCGGTTGGATTGTTTGAGTTGTTGTTGTAAGTCATCAAAGCTTTTAATGGTTTTGAAATGAGTTTGTGCTGTATTTTGTTGAATTGGGTTATTTGGGTTTGTTGAAAATTGTTTTAGGTTAATGGGATTGGTTGGATCAGTGCCACCAGAGGCTGCGCCAATAATCAATAGAGTACCAATAATAAGCAGTACAAGACCCAGTCCTTTCCATAATTTTACCCATCCCGTCGCTTCTGCTTGTAGTGGTTCAATGGCTCCAAGATAAACAGATGAGGTGATGAATAATAATCCCCATAAGAATAGACTGACTTCTCCTGGTAGAATTCGTTCCAGCATCCAAATGGCTGTTGCCAGTAAAATAACACCAAAAACAGATTTGACTGAATCCATCCAAGCACCTGCTTTGGGTAGTAGCTTGTCTGCTGAGGCACCAATGGCAAGCAGAGGCATACCCATGCCGATACTGAGTGCAAATAGTGCAAAACCACCGAGCAATCCATCACCTGTTTGACCAATATAGATGAGTGCAGCAACCAAGGGTGCCGCCACACAAGGTCCAACAATTAGGGCAGACAGAACACCCATAACAGCAACACCAATTAATGTGCCTCCTTGTTGTTGATTGCTCATTTCAGTGAGTTTTTGTTGTAAACGGCTGGGCATTTGGATTTCATAAAAACCAAACATTGACAGTGATAATAAAATAAAAATACCGCTGAATACGCCAATAATCATTGGGTTTTGGAAAACGACTTGCAGGTTTTGTCCAAAGACACCTGCCAAAACACCGACGATGGAATAGGTGAACGCCATGGCAAGAACGTAAATCAATGACATGGTAAAGGGGGATGTGTCGGAATCTTGTTTATTTTGTCCAACAATAATGCTAGATAAAATAGGAATCATTGGAAACACACAAGGCGTTAATGAGAGTAGCAGTCCAAAGCCAAAAAAACTTAACAGTATCCAGAAAAAACTGTCATTTTTGAGTGAATTAATGAGCTGATCTTGTTCTGAGACATACGTTTCGGGACTTGTATTGTTTTGTCGGCTATTTTTACTGATGGGGAGTGAGATAGGAATGGTTTTGCTTTGTGGTGGATAACACAGTCCACGTTCAGCACAACCCTGATAGTTTATTTGGATTAATATTTCTTGTTGTGACGTTCGATTGTCAATAATGGGTAAAGTAACATCAAGGTTGTTGAAATAGGTTACTGTGTCACCAAAATTATCATCATGTTTTTTGATGCCTTGAGGTAATTGATATTGTTTCAGTGAAACGGTGTCAGGTGAGATAATTTTAAAACTCAGTTTTTCGTTATATAAATAGTACCCTTTGGCTATGTCCCAATGAGCAATGATGTTATTTTTGCTGGAAGAAACAGATAGGACAAAAGCTTGGTCAGCATCTAATAAAGTATCTTCATCTTGAAAAATTTTGGAAGAATTGTTTTTAATGAGTTGCTGAAGAGGATTGATGGTTTTTGATTTTGCAGGGGCTGACAATGAGATTGTTTGTGTCAGTGGCGGATAACAAATGCCGATATCAGCACAACCTTGTGATTTTACGTCGAAAGTGACTTTCGTCATATTTTGAGAAAATGGTATTGTGACGACCGTTTTTCCACGATAAGTTTCAACATCACCAAAAAATTCATCATGTTTAATTTTGCCTTTGGGAAAGTTAGCAAAATCAAAATTAATGCTTGAGTCAGAAAGAAACTTAAACTTTTTTCGATACAAATAATAACCATCCTGGACAGTCCAGGTTAGAATGATTTTCCCATCTTTAATAACGCCTTTGACGGGAAATGCCTGTTCAGCGGTTAATAGTTCATCACCATTAATTTCTGTGAAACCAAGTAGCGGAATAATTAATAGACTACAGAAAATAATAAGCTGTTTAAATTGTTTCATGTGTTTTCCTTGACCCAGTTTAAATAGGCAGAATGACCTTTGATGACTGGTATGGCAATGATTTCACAAATTTCATAAGGATGGAGTTTAATGATTTCATCTTCCATGGATTGGTATTTTTCAGTCGTGGTTTTGATGATACATAAAACTTCCTCATCTGTTTCACTTTGACCATTCCAAATATAAATAGATTCCACTTTTGGAATGATATTAACACAAGCTGCCAGTTTTTTTGTGGTAATGGCTCTGGAAATTTCTCGAGCCACTACCTCATTGGGGCAAGTACAATAGACGACTAATACTTGAGGATCCATGATTCTATTTGTTACAAATATAACTGATCTGTTTTAGAAGCCATGATGAAATCATTCCGATGTAATCCTTTAATCTTATGAGACCACCAAGTGACAGTGACTTTACCCCATTCAGTTAAAATGTCAGGATGATGACCTTCGTTTTCAGCGGCTTCTCCCAATTTTTGAGTAAAGGCCAATCCATCCAGATAACTTTTAAATGAATATTCTCTCTCTAGTTGCATGATGTTGTTTTTAACAACTGGAACCCAGTCAGGTATCATTGCCATTAACTCTTTCAATTCCTCATCATTGACTTTGGGTGCATCTGCCCGACAGGCTTCACATTTTTCTTGGTTCAACGAACTCATATTTTATTTTCCTTAGCAATGCTTTTAATTCCAGTAATTTTTAGATTATTCAATGTGTTGATTAATTTATAAAATGCACTTGGATCACCATTTCCTGTTTGTAATGCGATGTGACCTGCATCGAATTGACCCAGTGCTGCATCTATACTATACCAGCGACCATCTAAATAAACCTGTGTCCAAGCGTGAGGCACAAAAATATGACTATAGTCTTTAAATGAAGCGGTGTATGCAAAACCTGTCACAACGCGAGCAGGAATTCCAATGGCTTGGTAAAGGGCGGTGGATAATAGTGCGTGTTCTGTACAGTCACCTTGTTGGCTGTTAGCGACTTCCAGAGCCGTTGCGTAACCCACCGATAAATTTTTATCAACAATATAATTAAATACAAATTTTTCAATGGCTTCAACAACACTTTTTGAACCGTTTTTATGTTTAATGGCGTGTTGGGCTAGTTTTTTGATGGTTGGAGACTGGCTTTGAATCCATTGGTTTTGTTTTAAAGCCGCTAAAACGGTGGCTGATTTTCCTCGGTATTGATAGTTTTTGATGTTGGGAATTTTTTGTGGTTTAACGGCTAAAATAATATTTTTTGCTTCTCGTTTGGAGGCTTTTTGTTCATCGGTATTTATCATACTTAGCTTTTTATGATTGAGAGATGACAAATGATAGACAATGGGTTGTTGGCGTTGTGGTTTTGATATCGGTTGTGGTGAATTGACGAAAGTGCTGGCGAAAAAAGCATGGGGTTCATTTTGACTCAAGGCATAGGATTTGTCGGTGGCAATCATTTCCATTTTAATCCCCATTAAAGGTACTGAGGTTTTTAACGCATTGCCTTGTTGGTCAAGATAGGATGTGGCCGTGATATCCAGTCCATTGATGCTCATTGAGGTGGTTAATTTGGTTAAAGTGACCACGCGACCTAATAAATCCACTTTTTCTTTTTCGCCAATAACAATATTGGTTTCAGCAATGGTTGCGGTGTCAGGTAGAAAAGACTTGATGCTAAATGCTGTTCCAGCTTTTAGTCGATATTTCATTAGTTTCAGTGTTAAGCCTTCGGACATTAAAATGTTGTTTGACCAAGGGAGTTGTGATGTTTGGGTGTCACCTGCTGAAATGGCAGTAATGTTAACCATGCCATCTTTTATTACTCCATTGGATTTTTGCGACATGCCAGCACCTTCCATTGAAAAGCTAAATTGTAATGCTTTGCCTTCAATGGTTTCTATGAATTCTTCAATGGTCTGCATTTTTAATTCCGTGCCTAATCGTCCCATCACAATTTCATTGGTGACTCGTGTGGTTACTTTGTTATTTGCTACAATTCGTTCAACTTTCATGTGACCCGATTTTTTATCCTGTAGAAAAACAGCATACCATTCAATTTTATAGGATGGTTTGACCGTCTGTGGTGTAACAGGAGATGCAAGAATGTTCTGCTGAAAAAAAGTTAAGTAAAATAGCACCAGACTAAATTTAAAGCAGAGTTGAGCCGCTCGTCTAGTCAAACGAAACTTATGCCCTTGTGGTATAAAGCTGAGTTGAGTAGCTCGTCTGCTCAAACGAAACTTATGCCCTTGTGGTATAAAGATGTTATATTTTGTTTTTTGCATCGATTTTTCCAATTATTAACTTGTAGTCGTTAGGCAATTCGTAACAAATAAACCAACCGTCTTACTTGATATTGTAACCGTTTTTTTGTCTAAAAATAGTTGTGTAGGCGACTACACGCCTATTTTTGTGACAAAAAAGACGAACAAAATTTCTGCGCAATATGGGAGGGAGGTATTTATTTCGTGTTACCTTAATTAATGATAACAATTTTCCAGAAAAGAACCAGTAAGGAATTCAATGGATACTCGTTTAGATAGTTTAAAGCAATGGCTAACTTCATTGTTAAAGGTAGACTCAGTTAATTTAAGCATCGCATCTGGTGATGCCAGTTTTAGGCGATATTTTAGACTTCATTTGCCTGAAAAAACTCAAATTGTGATGGATGCGCCCCCAGATAAGGAAGATTCAAGTTCATTTATTTCAATAGCGAATGAGTTTGAGAAAATTGGTTTGAATGTGCCTCATATTACTTCCAGTAATCTGCAACAAGGTTTTTTACTGTTATCTGATCTGGGGTCTACACAATACCTTGAAAAACTAACCGATCAAACAGTAGAGCGGTTATATGGTGATGCGTTAAGTGCATTAATGACTCTGCAAGCATGTGGGCCCAGAGACAATATTCCTGCCTACGATAGACCTTTGTTAATACAGGAAATGGAACTATTTAGAGATTGGTATTTAAAACAACATTTGGTTGTTGAATTATCTGACAGAGATAACGTCATGTTGAATCGAATTTTTGAAGTGCTTTGTTCAAATGCGTTAGCTCAACCAAGGGTTTGTGTTCATCGGGACTATCATTCCAGAAATTTAATGTTCACCAAAACTCATAATCCTGGGATTTTAGATTTCCAGGATGCGGTGCTAGGGCCTGTAACTTACGATTTGGTTTCTTTACTGAGAGATTGTTATATTCAATGGTCTAATGATCAAGTTGAAGATTGGGTCAAAGGCTTTCACGAACTGTCTATTCAAAGTGGTATCATTGATAAAAATATTGAGTTCAAAGATTATTTGAAATGGTTTGATTTAATGGGGGTGCAACGCCACCTGAAAGCCATCGGTATTTTTTCACGGTTAAATTACCGTGATGGAAAATCAGGTTATCTCAAGGATATTCCCAGAACCATGCAATATGTTGTTCAAGTCTGTAATAAATATGATGAACTCAATGAATTATCGACTTATCTTAACAAAAATGTGAACCAGCTCACATTTTGAGTCTTATGTTGTAAATTTTCTCAAGTATTTTCTATCCAGACCGTTAAACAACTTGAACGCAGAAATTGACAAACAATGACTGCAACGGATTAATAAATAAGCGTAAATTATCAACTGAATAATATCGCTTGGGGATAGAACAATGTTATCAATCAATACTAACGTACACTCATTATTTGCACAAAGAAGTTTAAGCAGTTCACAAGGCACAT
>JABHHM010000403.1 GCA_018671575.1 Methylococcales bacterium
AATGCGCCAGGTCTTTCAGGAAAAACAAAACGATACAATACTTCGTTTTCAACTGAAACGGCATGACCGCCCACCATATAGCGAATATGGATTTTAGCCAACTCATTATCTGTCATATTGATAACGCCGTAATCTTGCTCTTCTAAATGCTGAATGATTGAAGCTCTTTCTGCTTCACCAGAATTTAACTCAACCCCCACAAACACATGAGCTTCTTGCTTTGAATTAAATCGATAATTAAACTCCGTGATACTACGTTTACCCAGTGTTTTACAAAACTTAAGAAAACTACCAGGTTCTTCAGGAATGGATACAGCAAGCAATGCTTCCCTTTGCTCACCCACTTCAGCTCGTTCAGCAACATGCCTTAATCGATCAAAATTAATATTTGCGCCACTTTCAATGGCAACCAAAACTTTATTTTCTATTTTTTCTCGTTGAATATATTTTTTCAGACCCGCCACAGAAAGCGCACCAGCAGGTTCCGTGATGGAACGAGTATTGTCAAAAATATCTTTAATAGCTGCACATATTTCGTCGGTATTCACCAATAAAATTTCATCCACCAGCTCTTTGGCTATTTTAAAGGTTTCCTTACCGACCTGCTTAACGGCAACACCATCAGCAAAAATCCCTACTTGCTTTAATGTCACGCGTTTATTGGATTCAATGGCTTTATACATGCTGGGCGCATCTTCAGGCTCAACCCCAATAATTTTTATTTCAGGCCGAACATATTTGACGTAGGATGCAATACCAGAAATGAGACCACCACCACCCACAGGGACAAATATTGCGTGGATATCATTGTGAAATTGACGCAATATTTCCATCGCAATGGTGCCTTGACCAGCAATCACATCGGGATCATCATAAGGATGCACAAAGCTCATTGCTTTTTCTTTTGCCAACTTTAACGCATGTTCACAAGCTTCATCATAATTATCTCCATGCAATACAATTTTAGCACCAAAAGATTTTACATTTTTCACTTTGATGGCAGGAGTTGTTTTAGGCATGACAATGAGTGATTTAATCCCCAATTTTTTAGCCGATAGAGCAACTCCTTGAGCATGATTTCCCGCAGATGCGGCAATGACGCCACACTGTTTTTTCTCATCAGATAATTGGACTATTTTATTGTAGGCGCCTCGAAGCTTAAATGAAAAAACAGGCTGTAAATCTTCACGCTTTAGATAAATTTGATTATTAAAACGCTGAGTTAAATCATTGGCTAGATCCAATGGAGTTTCATTGGCAACATCGTAAACACGGGCTTTTAATATTTTTTCTATATAACGGTTTGACATGATATCTCAGCAATAGGATGCCCTTTGGGCAAAATAACAGAACATGATGCCCTAACGGGCAAAATGGCATTATTATAAATAACGCCATCGATTCACACAGATGAAATAAGGATTAAGCAGTCAAATTCGTGTAGATCAGTGTTCATCCATGATTCAAATATAATAAGGCAACACGCAATGAAAGTCTCAATTCTTTTAGATGGTGATACAAAAAACTATTTGACCAAACCAAATGGCAAACTAAAATAGAAGTTGCTTCCAATGCTTTCCTCACTTTCAAATTCTATTTTCCCGCCCATCAAATTCACCAGTTTTTGGGATAGAGACAAACCCAGGCCTGTTCCACTGTATTGACGAGTTGTTTTTCCATCTGCTTGCACGAAAACGTTAAATATATTTTGTTGGCTTTCTTTAGATATTCCTATTCCAGAATCTTTTACCGCAAACCGTATATCAATCTGTTCATCCTTTTCTTCAACAACTTCCAACAAAATTTCAATCTTTCCTTTTTTAGTAAATTTACAGGCATTATCTAATAGATTAGACATCACATTGATAAGTTTTACTGAATCACCATTCAATTCGTTGGGAATTTTCTCATCGATATTAATCAATAATTCAACATCACCGTCCTTAAATAAGGAAGCAATCTTGGACGTCGCATCTTCAATCATCTTTCTAAAATTAAATATCGATACTTCAATTGTCATTTTATCTGCATCAAGCGTTGCGAAATCCAAAACATCGTTAACCATTGAGATTAAAGACTCACACGACTCGTTTATCACATTCATGCAGTCTTTCTGTTCTTCATTAAGTTCTGTTTGATGCATCAATTGATTCATACCATAAACAGCATTCAATGGCGTTTTAATTTCGTGACTCATGGTTCTCAAAAATGTAGATTTGGCAGAATTTGCAAATTCCGCCAAATCTTTGGCAGCATTCAACTCAGCGGTACGTTCGGTGACTCTTTTTTCCAATTCACGTTTCGCTTCTGCTAATTGATCACTTTGCCACTTTAATAACAGATGATTTTTTACTCTTTCTTTGAGAATTTCCCGATTAAAAGGCCTTGAGATATAATCTATACTGCCTAATTTCAAACCTTTTTCTTCATCTCCTTCATTATTTTTTACGGTAATAAAAATAATGGGGATATGTTGGGTTTGGCTATTTTTTTTAAGGTATTTGCAAACTTCATAGCCATCCATTTCAGGCATCACTATGTCCAATAAAATCAGATCAGGCAAATTGGTTTTTATTCTTTCAATAGCCTCCAAACCATTATTCGCCATTAACAAGTCATAATCGTCATGCAACATTTCCGCCAGGATGGTGACATTTGCCAAAACATCATCAACAATTAATATTTTCTGTTTATTTGCTTTCATTTTTTCAATTTCACTGATAACGACTCAATATTTTACTAAGTTCATCTATTTTCACAGGTTTAGTTAAAAAATCATCCATTCCCATCGCCAAAGACTTAACTCTTACTTCATCGAAAGCATGAGCTGTTAGGGCGATAATCGGGATTTTTGTATTTTTTTCCTTGAATCTTATTTCACGCGTCGCCTCAAAACCATCCATTACAGGCATATCCAGATCCATCAGAATTAAATCAAATTGTTCAAATATTTTTAAGGCTTCTGAACCATTAGATGCAACAACCGTATCATAACCTAAAGAATCCATCATACCTTGAATAACCATTTGGTTCACCTGATTATCATCAACAACTAAAATTCGTTTTTTATTTTTATTAATAACTGTTTTTTTCTTTAAATCTATATCTGCTGATGAGACTTTTTTCTCTACCAATAATTTATCATTGCTTAAACATCGATTAAACATCAAACTAAAATGAAAAATACTACCAATCCCTTCCTCGCTTTCAAACTCTATTTGCCCTCCCATCAATGACACCAGCTTTTGGGAAAGAGATAATCCCAACCCCATACCACCAGCCTGTACAAACATATCAAAAATATCTTGTTGAAGATTTTTAGGGAGTCCTATTCCCGAATCTTTCACCGAAAAAGACAAATGAAGCTGCCCATTTTTCTCGCCCAGCATCCTAATTAAAACCTGAATTTGACCATTTTCTGTAAATTTATTGGCATTATCCAGCAAATTCATCATAACTTTTCTCAATTTAAGCGAATCACCATTTAATTGATTGGGTATGATATCATCAATATCTACAGACAACTCAATTGACCTTTCCCTGGTTAAACATTCAATTTCAGACATGACATCATCAATCATTTCACGCAGATAAAAATCAGTAAACTCAACCTGTATTTGACCCGATTCAATGGATGAGAAATTCAACACATCATTAATAATAGCAATTAATAATTCACACGATTTATACATCGTCGTCATACACTCTTTCTGATCATCGGTCAGATTTGTCAACAACATCAGCTGATTCATGCCGAAAATTGCATTCAATGGCGTACGAATTTCATGACTAATTGTCCTTAAAAATATAGATTTCACATCATTTGCAGATTCAGCCATCTCTTTAGCATCATTCAATTCTGCAGTACGCTCATTAACTTTTTGTTCTAATTCATTTTTGGCAGCAACCAAATGATCACTCTGCCATTTTAGAAGTAAATGGTTTTTTATTCTTTCTTTGACGACAAGCTGATTAAATGGTTTGGAAATGTAATCAATACAACCCAGTTTCAAACCTTTTTCTTCATCCTTCACATGATCTTTTGCGGTAATAAAAATAATGGGAATATTCAAAGTTTGTTGATCTTCCTTGAGACATTTACAAACTTCATAACCATCCATTTCAGGCATCATAATGTCCAATAAGATCAAATCAGGTGGATTATTTTTTGTTCTTTCAATTGCTTCAAAACCATTGGTTGCCATTAATAGCTCATAATCATCATGCAATATTTCCGCCAAAACGGTGATATTTGTCAAAACATCATCCACTATTAATATTTTTTGTTTTTTAGCTTGCATAACACCTGACTCAATAATTTTAATTTATGATTATTAATCTTAATTTCACTAACATAAATTATAAACATTAAGCAAGACAATTCAACCTAATATTTCCCATTTATTTCAATACAAACAAATAGATATAGACAAATAGACTCCAATTAACTAAGGTTTAATGGGCGCATTATATTTCATTTTTTACTTCCATAAGGTTCTGTTAAGTTGTTGAAAACAACCTGTCCTCCGCAAAAATCACATCCAACACAAATTACCCACCCCATAGTTGAACTAGGAGGCTGTCCGAAAATAGGAAATATAACCACTAATGTTGATATGCACTCATGATTTTCAATTATTTTGCACTAAAACAAACAGAGTAATACATATTAATCAATTGGTTATGGTATAATTACTCA
>JABHHM010000476.1 GCA_018671575.1 Methylococcales bacterium
AAAGAAAGATTGCCTAATGAATATAAAAAATTCGTTAATTTACAAGCGGATGGTGGGACACCATTATGTAAAGTCTATCGAGATAATATTGCACCTTACATGAAAAAAGTTAAGCAATCATTTTGTTCTTCTGGCAACGTTATTATGTTTACCGATGGAGTGAATACATCCAGTTATGCACCTAATTCAGTGTGTGAAAAAGTTGCTGTTGATTTATTTAAAAATCACAACATCAAAACCTATCCAATTGGATTAGGCCTGACAACCGACAGTCAATTTTTACAATCAGTTGCAAATTATGGACAATTAACTGCAGAAGATAGAAAAAATAAAGTTAAGAGTATCTATCAGCAAGCAAGTGGGCAAGATTTGGGAGAAGCTTTTCAAAAAATCCTAGATTCAATCACCTCTCGTTCTATGAGCATGACTTCAGCGACTTTGACAAATAAAGACAACAGTATTTATGAGCATTCTAGTGAGGTCTTTGTCAGTGGCTTTGCAACCTCTGAGCACTTGAAATGGAAGGGCAATGTGAAACGATATACCATGGGCAGTAATGGTCGTTTGCAAGGTGCAATATATGATGAAAATAAAATGTTGTTGGGCATGATGTCTGGTGGTTTTGGTGAAGTGTTACAGAAAAAAGTATTAACAAGTGATCGTCGAATATTGACCAATGTTGGTCATCAGTTATTGCAGATAAAAAACCCAATAGCGGCTAAACAACTGGGGCTTGATTTGAAACGTGATCAAAATCTGATTAAGTGGGTCGTCAGAGGAATAAAGCCAGGCAGTAAAAAACGTGATTGGTTAATTGGTGATATTTTACACTCAAAACCTGAAGTAATTAATTACTGTTCAGGTAAAAAAACGTGTGACAAACGTGCAATTGGGATGAAACGAGTCGTCTTTGGAACAAACCATGGTTTTCTTCATTTGTTTGATAAAAATGGCCATGAAAAATGGGCTTTTTATCCCAATGAGTTGGGACGAAAAGATGGTCGAAAAAGCCTGATGGAAACACTTTATCTGAATAATAAAAAAGAAGGTGTTAAAGGAATGGCTTATCATCCTTATGGTGTTGATGGGAAATTGGCTATTTATAAACTGGACAATAACAATGATGGTGATTATCTGGATGCCAATGAAGGGGATAAGGTTTATTTATATTTTGGTATGAGAGAAGGTGGTCAATCCTATTATGGAATAGACCTGACCAATCCAGATAAGCCAAAAATGTTGTGGAACCACCGTGTTAGTTTGGGACATAGCTGGTCTGTTCCAACCATCACCAAAATATTAAACTCTCGGGGTAAAGAGCAATTGGTGGTGATTGTTGGTGGCGGTTATTCCGATAATCGTTTTGTGAACAATGTCAAAGGCAGGACCAATGCCATTTATGTGTTGGATGCAATATCTGGAAAAAAAGTTTTTAGCTTTACTCATGGTGCGATGAAAGATGTGGTGGCAAGAGTTAATGTCATGGATAGTAATTTTGATGGTGCAACAGATCGACTTTATGTGGGAGATTTAGGCGGTAATCTATGGCGTGTCGATTTATCAAGTAGTAAAGAGTCGAAAACCTTTAGGTTGCATAATTCATTGACACTACTCGCCAATTTGAATAAAAAACCTATTTTTGTTAAAACCAATGTGATTAGAACTTATGATGCAAAAAATTATTTAAATGAACAGAAGAAAAGAGTTTTTGAGCGAACCAAAAAACGAGTAGATTTGATTATTGTCGGTACGGGTGAAAGACATAAAATTGACAAAGAGGATAGCAATAATAAAATAGTTTTGATTCGTGATTATAATATCGGTGTGAGTAAAACATCACTAAAAACACTGAAAATTTCTTCTAAAGATGAATTCAGTTTAGAGAAAAATGCAAGAATGTGGAATCCACCTTATACTTATGATGGCGTTACCTATATTTCTATTTATGTACCTCCAACGGTCACCCGAACCAATTGTGGAAACAATGCATCATTCGGCTATAGTAAAAAAATGGCATTTGACTTGTTTAACTGGATGTCTGAGAAATGGCGTTATGACACAGCAACTAAATTAATCAAAATGACTAAGAAAATTGCTGGTCAGGAATCGGCTAAACAACCTTATATCAGGTTTGTTCAACAAGGAAATACCAAAAAGCAAGTATTTATGTTTACTGCTGATGCAGGTAATCCTGAGCCTATAAAGTTAATTGGTAAATGTTATGGACAATCCAGAAGTTGTTTGAAGAATAAGTCTCTACCCAATGATGCAATTTATGAATATAAAAAACCCAAAGCATCCACAAAAAAATAAAGCTGAGTTGAGCAGCTCGCCTGCTCTTACGAAACTCATACCCTTGCGGTATAAAGCTGAGTTGAGTAGCTCGCCTGCTCGTACGAAACTCATGCCCTTGTGGCTTAAGCAGAACTGTTTTTCAGGCTTTTCACTGATTGAATTGATGGTTGTGATTACTATTGCAGGATTGTTGGCGGGAATTGCTATTCCACAATATAATGCGATGACATTATCATCTGGACGGTCTGATGCAAAAGATTTGATTCTGAAAATTATCAATAATGAACAGCAGTTCTTTTCTGCTAATAATGTATTCACAGATGATGTTGAAGATTTAGGTTTAATAAAGCTTCAAACTAACGATAAAGTCAAATCAGAGGAAGGTAAATATATTGCAACCGTAGCAATAGCGAATGGAGGCAGTTCTTTTTCTGTTGTTGCTACAGCAATTGATAATCAAGCATCAGATAAATGTGCATCAATTATCTATAATTCTAATCCAGTAGGGACATCACCCTATGATGCAATTTATTCTGCAGGGTATCCAGCGGGTACGGTTAAGCAGCGAGTTAAGATGTGTTGGGGGCGTTAGGTAAATGATATTAATCAAAACTCGTGGTTTTCTTTAAAAAGCCAATGAGGTATTAAGGCTGCTTAAGGGATTCGCAATAAATAAACATCCAACTTGCTTGTACCCAAAGGGCATAGCAATTTTTTTTGTCCGCCTTTTTTGTTGCAAAAATAGTTGTGTAGTTCTTCGACTACACGCCT
>JABHHM010000249.1 GCA_018671575.1 Methylococcales bacterium
AAAGTTTTTTGGGAAAACATATTACAAAGCCGTATTGCAGAACATGTTTTTTCTGGAAACATCGCCACTGCTGAAAATGAATTATCACTGGAATTGCAAAAAACAGATGATTCGACAAATGACCAAGGTGAAGTTTATCTGGTCGGTGGTGGCCCAGGAGACCCTGATTTACTCACATTCAGGGCATTACGCTTGATGCAACAAGCAGATATAGTGTTATATGATCGTTTGGTATCTGAAAAAGTTCTGGAATTGGTCAGACGAGATGCCGAAATGATTTACGTTGGCAAACAAAGAGATCATCATGCGCTTCGCCAGGAAGAAATCAATCAAAAACTGGTTGATCTTGCCAAACAAGGAAAACGAGTATTACGCTTAAAAGGTGGTGACCCTTTTATTTTTGGTCGTGGTGGTGAAGAAATTGATACATTGGCAGAAAATGGCGTTGCATTTCAAGTGGTTCCTGGAATTACTGCCGCATCGGGATGTTCATCGTATGCGGGCATTCCGTTAACCCATCGAGATTATGCCCAGTCTTGTACTTTTGTGACAGGGCATTTACGCGATGGCACCACAAATTTAAACTGGAAAATGCTGACTCACCCTAATCAAACCATTGTATTTTATATGGGACTGGTGAGTTTACCCAACATCTGTCAGCAACTCATTGAACACGGTATGCCATCCTCCATGCCCGCAGCCATTGTTCAGCAAGGCACTACGGAATATCAGCGTGTCTTTACAGGAACACTAGAAACGTTACCCAGCATTGTTGAGACTGAAAAACCCAAACCACCCACACTGATTATTGTTGGCAAGGTGGTTGAATTACAGAGTAAGTTGGCATGGTTCAACCCTTCCAGTTAAATGCTTTCAACACTACTCACCTGCCCTATTGATGGCACTCCATTATCGAGCATTGATAAGCAACTTCAATGCTCACAAGGCCATCATTTTGATATTTCACGGCAAGGTTATATCAATTTATTACCTGTCCAGCATAAAAAGTCTAAAAACCCAGGTGATACCAAAGCCATGCTTGCCGTTAGAACAGCGTTTCTAAATACGGGATTTTATCACCAAATTGCCAACCAATTAAATCAACTTGCCATTGAATATCTACCTGAAAGCCACTCATTTTCTACCCTAGATGCAGGCTGTGGTGAGGGCTATTATTTTGACCATTTCTTCAATTCATTACCACAACAACCCATCTCATCTCAGCCAAATGAATACATTGGTCTAGACATCTCAAAATTTGCCATTGACGCTGCAAGTAGAAGAAATAAAGCAATAACCTGGGTAGTCGGCAGTAACAAAAACCCACCTGTCAAAGCTGAATCTATTGACTTAATATTTTGTACCTTTGGATTTTATCATTTTGCAGGTTTTAAAAAGATTTTAAAACCTGGAGGAATTGTTATTTTGACTGAGGCAGCCCCAAATCATTTAATTCAATTAAGAAAAATCATTTACCCAGAAGTTAAACAATCAACATTACCCGATATCAGTCAAGCAACTGAAATGGGCTATCAGCTATTAACAACACAATCATTAAGTTACGATATTGATTTGAATAACCATCAACTGATGAATTTATTACAAATGATGCCTCATTTTTATAAATCCAAACAAGCGGGTAAAGCAACAGCAAAAAAAACGGAGCTATTAAGATGTTCTGTTGATGTTAATTTTAGGGTGTTGAAATTGATGTAAAGTGACACAAGAAGATTAGGAATGAAAATTAAATAAGGAATGGGTACGAATAGAATTCATTCCTAAGGGACGGGCATGAAATAACTTCCTGTTCTTGGTTTCAGCTTTATTTTAGATTTAAATGATCTGATTGAATAAAAGTGACGGAATAGTCGTTCTATTCCAAACTTTTGTGATTGAAGATCATTTAAAGATGAAGTGAAGATGGAATCAAGAACAGGAAGTTATTTCGTGCTCGTCCCTAACCATAACAACTGATACTCTGATCAGAATACTTGTCAAAAATATGCATATAAACGTCATCACTGGTTTTTGTCCATAGACCATCATCATAGACATCGGGTAAATTATCCAAAACTTCATCAATAGCTGATTTTACACGGGCTTTGGTGCGTTGTTTTTTCTTCCAGTCGATAACCAAAATACTTTTTAGCCGAGTAAGTAACTCTTTAGCGATCGTTTTCACCTGTGTTTTTTCAGCTTCGGATAATACAACTTCACTATTTAGCAAATCAAAAATGGCTAATTCTTCTTCTGTAATACCTTCTCTTACAAACCGTTTTTCTTCATCCTCTAGCTCAGAAATAAATTGCTTCAATTCTTCAAAAAATTGTTCCGCAGTATAAGCACCTAAGTTATATTGTTCAATGAGTTTTTGAAACTTATCTTGTAAATTTTGACGGGTTTTATTTCTATCCAACATGGGTTTTAACTTTCTTGCAATAATATTTTTAAGTCGTTCTGTATCAGAGGCTCTTGGTTTTTTAATACGTTCAATCATTTCAGCTAAAGCGTCGAAATCAATACCTGAAATATTGATGGGTTCGGGTAAGTTACTGCCTATTTGTATCGTTTCAATGGCATCATCCAGTAATTCATTAACTTGATTGCGAACCACATCAAGGACATCCTGATCATCAACCTCAAGACCTGATTTTACTCTCATTTGATAGTACAAAACATTTAAAGTAACACGGTCTTTAACAAATTTGTCAGCACGGCAATCGGGAAGAATGCTTTTGAATATTCTGTTTATTTGCCGAACATAAGAGACAAATTCATCATGATTTTTTGGGAGTAACAAACTTTCAGTGGCTTTATCCAATAATTCTAATTTTGCAAAGCCTTTTTCGGGTGTGTCGATAATCATTTGAAGACTAATTTTTAATGTTGCCAAAAACACTTTAACGTCACTCATGGCATTTTCAAGTGCATCAAGTAGACTCTTTTTATCATTGGCAGGTCTATCAACCTGATATTGTCCTGGCTCTTCTGCAACACTACTGCCATACATTCCCAATGCCTGTTGTAATGCACCAAATATATTGATGTAATCGACAACCTGACCACAGGTTTTGTTTGGAAATACTCTGTTGGCACGGGCTATCGCTTGCATTAATGAATGATTTTTTAGTGGTTTATCCAAATACAATGTTGAAATAGACGGTGCATCAAACCCCGTTAGCCACATTGCACACACGCAGACAATGCGAAGCGGATCATCAGGGTCTTTAAATTTTTCATCGAGTTTTTCCTTGAGCATCCGTTCTCGATGAACTCGAATATCAAGGCCTTTTTTATTCATTGCCTCATATTCACCTTGCCCACCTGATACTACAACAGCCATATCTGTAGATTCCATCAATGCAATCTGAGTTTTCAGTCGATACTGGTCACTGCCATGGCTTTCAACTAATTGTTTTTTTAGGTTGCTTAGTTTCTTCTGCCATTCAATTTTTAATTTATTGTAATATCGAATGGCAGTGGCTTTATCAATGGCAAGCACCATGGCTTTACCCATGTATTCTCTACCCATAAAATGCTCAACAATGTCGTGAGCAATACTGTCCAAGCGTTCTTCTCTGGTGATGATATGATAAGCTCTGGCAAACTCTTTTTCTAATCGACTTTCCTGCTCTTCGGTTAAATCAGGTCTTCGAGTTTCAATTTCACCCGTTATGAACAATTGTGAGCAGAGTAAAAACTCATTATTTGTTGAATGATTCCAGTCAATGACTTGAACAGTAATGATCTCTTCTTCGCCATTTTCATTGTTTGTAACTTTGATACCGTCACAGATTAATTGATACACCTGCTCATTGGCTGCAATAGAAGTCATTGCTGATCGATCTCGTGCCAATTCTTCTATCGCTTGGGTAATAACTAATTCAGTTAAATCGGGATTGATGTTTTTAAGTGCTTTAGATAAAGAACGCACCAGAATTACTTCACCCCGATTTTCTCTACCTAAAGTGCCGTCTTCACCAAAAACTTCTTCAAAACAGTTAATACTTTGCCACCCCAGATCATTGAATAATTGTATCGTGGGTTGTTCGACTAAAGCATCTTCGGTGTAAGCCATGTGCCACCCTTATTGATTCATGATTAAGAAATAACCTGAAAAGCATGATCTTTAAAGGGTTCAAAGTCTTGATGCCATTGCGTACTAAATTGACACAATAATCTTAACTGTGTCGGTGCATTCAAGTTAACATTGATCACCGATAAGTGAACATTGTTCTCACCATTTAAACCAATAAGCTGATTGAAGCCATTGATTAAAAATTTGGGACAATAACCAACGATTTCAGGTGGATCATCCGTTCTTATTGCCAGTGCCTTATCATCCATTTTATTTTGAATGTCTTTCATTAATAACAATTTATTGCCTGAATTTAAGTGTTTAATTCGTTCAATGTAATTCGGTGCTAAATGTCTGATGCCGTGACTGAAAAACATCACTTTATAAAGATCACCTTTCTTTTCAGGTATCGGGAATAGTTGTAGTGAGTCAGTTGCCCTGATTCCACCCGTTAATGCCAATTCGTCAAAGTCAGAATAATTGTTTTTGTCGAGATTAATCCAATTTAAAAAGTCATCGTGTTCAGGGCGTGATTTTTGTAGTAGTCGGTTTTGGAATAAAGGAAATAATTCTTTCGCATAATAAATTTGATGAATATCATCTAATTGAACAAATGGACTGAACGTGCCATTTTTAAAAGAGTCAGAAATACCATTGGTGTATTGAAATAAATAGGTATCACCTTCTTTTTTTAATCGTCCAACAGGAAGCCATTGCTGTTCTACTTTGTTATTCCAAGCCAAAATAAGTTCATTGACCATGACGATTCCCAGTGATAATACTCTCTAAACGCATCTTGTTTTCCATTAATAGTTGGCTTGCAAATTTCTTTTGGTATTTTCCAATTAAATGATTCGGTATATTATTAAATATAGCGTCTAATTGTTCACTTTTTATTGATTCAATTTTATTAATCCAATAGGTGGTTACAGTTTGATGTTTGGAAAAACATAATTGAACCGTTTGTATTGTTTTTAACAGCTTGTTATCCAGTGAGTAAAAAGGTGTTTTTGCTTTATTAACATAGGCTCTAACTGAATATCCATCATCCTTTGTTTTAAGCCTGTTTTCTGCCACAACTTCTGATACTTTGCAGCCTAACCCCGAGGCATGATCATACGTGGGAGCTAAAAAAACCAATTGTTTTAATGGTTGCCAAATTATCCCCCAATTTTCATGATGTCTGTCTTGATTTGAAATCCAACAATCAAAAACCAAATAACCAATAAAAACATCAGTCGCTGTTTGAATAGGAGGTTCATTATTGAATGAAATCGGCAATTGTATGTCTATTTTGTTTAATAAATACAACACCATGGATAATTTATAAGCAGTGACTTTATAGAATTGATCTTTGGGATAAGATGCATTGATACTTTTATATAATTTCATTAGCAATTCATTTCCATGCACTAACCCTGAATCATCAGGAACAAATGATGTAGAAATAGTCCCTATTTTATCACCCCATTGTGCAAAATTGTACTTTGCGCAAGGTAAATTTAATAAGGTTGCTAATTCATAGGCAACTTTTTCAGCCCAGTTTTCACCCGTATTTTTTCTACCCACTTTGAAGAGTTTTTTACCTGTTGTGTCATAGAACCAGAACTTTTCTTTTGTTCCCAGTTGTTCGATTTCATCATTGGTGGTTATTTCGGTGATACTGTACATTATTGATCCAGATTGATTTTGCCTGAAATGAGTTTTGGGAGGAGGAAATCTCGTTGGAGTTTTAGGTTTTTGTTTTTATTTAATAATATTTGTTGTTGTGTGGAAATATTAAATGCTAAATTACTAAACTTGGTTATTAAATCAAAGTGTGGTACTAAAATATCTGCGTTTTCAAAATCTTTTGCATTAACTGCTGGGTAAGCAGAACCTGAGGCATTATTAACTAAGTAATTTGTAAAATCATCTGTAGTTATTGCTCTATATAAAAAGCTACTCGGAACATTGACACTTCTTAAAACAGCAAATCCTGTTGATACAATGGTGTTTTTTAATGGTTTTGAAATATATGAATATTGTTTTCTATTTGGTCGAACTGTAGCCCAAACGATGTCATTATCCTGAATAATTCTTCTAGCTCTACTTGGTGCATCAGCAAAAGTCATTTTTTTATACTCACTAATAACACCAGTGCCAACACTAGAAATATCAATATACCAAATATTAGCAGGTGCATTTCTTTTTGTAATTCCGTCAGGGTTGACCTTTGCAATTTCAGCTAATTTTTTAACCTCCCACCCCTCAGGAATTCTCCCCAAACTTGAATCAACAAATTTAGCTTGTTCATGTTCAGGGAAACGGAATTTAACAAACCATTCACGGTAGAGGGATTGTGCCATTTCTTCCAGTATTGCAATACGGCAGTTATTGTTTTCTATTAGGTTGTCGTAGGTCGAGAGGATAAAGGCTATTGTTTCTTGTTGGTTTAATTCAAAAACTTTAAGAGGTAAGGAGCGTATCATTTCCAAACTAACATATCCTTGTGCAACGCCTCCTTTTATACTGAAAATTGCTTGTTGGAATTCTGTGCTTTTAAGCCAATAATATAAGTAGATTGTTTTTATCCGATCATTTGATCTTAAAAAAGCGACAGCACTAGATATGCCAAATATATCTTTCTTTTTTATTATATATGGCTCACCTATAGTACCAATAATACTGAGAGCCACATCTCCATGCTTAGTTTTGGTCAATGATTTTGATGAATCTTTGAAATGTTTTTGAAAGTCTGTTTCACTAATATATGAAACTTTTGACAAATCAAGCTTACCATCCTTGAAGTTTTTTGATGAAAGGTACAGTACGCCTGATTCTTTTCTTTTTATAGAAGTATGTGCTCCATCACCAACCTGACAATAATCACCAATTTTTTCTAATTTTGGTAGATTATTCATCAAACCGCACCTAAAACCCGAACCACATTCTCCCCAATCGTCTTCTCCAACTCATGCGCCTCACCATTCAAAACTTCCAATTCTTCCTGCAACGCCTCCAACTTAGCCGCAAAGTCTTCATCATTCCCATCTTCCTCCTGAGCAACTCCCACATACCGTCCAGGATTTAAACTCCAACCCTGTTCTTCAATATCAGCCAAGTCAGCCACTTTACAAAGCCCTGCAATATCACTGTATTGCCCCTTCGAAAAATGCTTATCAATCACCCATTCACCATCATTATCGGTATCTTCATGATTCTCTAAAAAGGTATTATCAATCGATTCCTCACGATAAAGACGCACAATATTGTCAATGAAATTCAGTTGTTCAGACGTATAATCACGCACCGCACGGGTCACTTGTCTAAAAATATGACGGGCATCAATAAACAGTACCTTGTCTTTATTTTCCTGTTTTTTGTTTTTATCAAAAAACCACAAAGTACAAGGCAAGGTAACGGTATAAAAAAAGTTACTGGAAACTGCAATCATTACATCCACAGCACCACTTTCAATAATCTGTTTTCTAATGTCCAGTTCAGACGCTCTGGCATCACTGGCAGAGTTAGCCATGACAAAACCTGCTCGACCTTTTTCATTCAGTGCTGAATAAAATAATTGAATCCAGATAGTGTTGCCATTATCGGTTCTTGGCATTCCAAAAGGGAAACGGGCTTTATCATCGACCAGTCGGTCTTTTTGAATCGCATCGACATTAAAAGGGGGATTTGCCATCACATAATCAAACTGATTGGCGCACTTGTGAATGTCATCATAATAGGAATTGGCTTCACGGATGTCTCCCTGTAAGCCATGTACCGCCAAGTTCATTTTAGCTAAACGAACCGTATCGCCTGTTTTTTCCTGACCAAAAACAGAGAGTTCATCACCTGCCACTTTTTGATGTTCATTAACAAAAGCGGCACTTTGAATAAACATACCACCACTACCACACGCAGGATCAAAGACTTTACCATGATAAGGTTCAATAATTTCGGCAATCAGACGAACTAAAGCACTCGGGGTGAAGAATTCACCGCCACCTTGACCTTCGCTTCGGGCAAATTCTGTTAAAAAGTATTCATAAATTCGACCAAAAACATCCGTGCCAATATCAAATTGAATATTGACAAAGTTTTTTAGCAATCCAACCAGAATATCGTTATCAAATTGGGTATACGTTTTAGGCAAGGCATCTTTAATGGACTCATTTTCTACTTCCAATGCTTTCATGGCATCATTGACCGCTTTACCTAAATCCACATCTTCGGGAAGTTCTAGTAATTTTGAAAACAAAGCCCCATCAGGAATATACATTGCGCCTTCTGCCTGAATCGCAATTTTAATACTGGTTTGACTGTCATTTCCTTTGCGTCTTCGAGAGGTGGGTTTATTGGTTAAACGTTGTTTGGCTTGTTCAAAACGATATTCAGCATATCGCAAAAAAATCAAACCCAATACTGGACGAGAATATTCCTGAGAAGTGAGTCCTGTATTGGCTCTGAGCTGGTCTGCTGCTGACCAGAGGCGTTTTTCTAATTCTTCAATTTTTTTAAAATCTGACATATTTTGTTTTTTTGAGATAGGGTTCTTTGTTTGGATTTAAAGTGATGTTATCAGGTAGTGATATAAAGCAACTCGCAATAAGTATGGTATAAAAATAGAGTTCAATACAGGAAGTTATTTTGTGCGGGCTATTTTAGCCTATATCCAAAATAGTTAAACCTGCAATACGACTAAAATCTGATACATCATATGTCAAAACAGGAAAACCATTATGAATAGCCGTTGCGGCAATCCACATATCTTGTACACCAATTATTTGACCTTGCCTCATTAAATCAGCAACTATTGATGAGTGAATGCGAGAGATAGGCGTTGTAATATCGATTGCAATGAATGAAGATAAAATTTTCTCGACAAATGCACTGCGTATAATACGTCGTTCTTTATTACTTGCACGATGAACACCCACCAAAAGTTCTGAAACTGTAGCGACACTAATATAAACATCATCATCTAAAGGCAAACTTGGAATAATAGAAGACAAAGATTGATTATTACGTTCCGCACGAATAAAAATACTTGTGTCTATTATAATTCCCACTCATCCAACCCCTTTGGCATCGCAGAATCAACATCCTTCATATCTTTTTCAAATTGTGACGCATCTTCACCTAAACTAGGTAAAGATTCAAAAAAACCAAGTAAATCCTTTATCTTCATACTGGGCTTTAATGACACGGGTGAAATAATTGCAACCACTTTTTTGGACTTTATTAATTCTACAGACGCACCTTGATATTGAACACGGTTAACTAAATCCGAAAAATTACGTGCAGCTTGAGTTACAGTCATACTTTTCATCATCAATCTCGACTCAATGGAAAACATATTATCATACTATCATACTTTACGTGCTTTCAATATATTTAATCCACGCATGTAACATGCACATAATAAGATACAAGAAAATTACTTTTTCTTCTTTATCTCCAACAACTGATCAGCTATTTGTTCACTCAACAGTGATATTAAATGACTATGTCCCGCAACATAGGCTTCATAACCTGATTTTGTAATTTCCTGAGTTTTTTTAAATCGATTAGAATATAACTCTTTTTTCTCACTATTGTCGAGAATCGTCCAATGAGCATCCAATGTCACTTGCTGTCCAAGTTGCCCGTTCAATTCAAGAACCTCAATAACAACCTTGAAATCTACTTGTCGAAACCTTTGTAATGGAACAATAAATACTTTTTGAGTATTTAGAAAATTCATTAAATTTTGTTTCATCACGCTCAATAGATTTTTTTTAAGTTGTTCACCCCAACGGTCAAAATCACCGATTTCAAGTTTATTTTCACTGATTTTTGAGACAATTTGAGGACGTTCCAGCAGATCAGGCAAATGAATGGGGCCTAAACCCACCGAAATACTGTCTTTAAGACTGATCAATGGGCGTGTTTCATCAGCACTTAATGAATAAAAATGAGTCCGTGGAGAAGTACCGCCAATACAACCTGACAGTAAAATTATTAATAAGAATATCCAGCATCTACTATCCATCGGTTACCGCTCCTTTCCTTGTAATAATGCCTCGGGATGACGCTCTAAATAATCTGCCATGACTCGAATAGATCTTGCAGCTGCACTCAATTCATCCAATGTTTGCTGTAGTTTTGTACCCACTTCACCCTCATTACTCATTAAACGATTGGCAGAAATAAGTGCAGTTTCAGCTTTAATTAAAGTTGATTGTGCGACCGTTAAAGTCGTTGCCAAATTTTTCACCAAAATTGGTAATTGTTGATTAACATTAGCAAATACTTCACTCGCATGACCAACCCCTTGATCCAGTTTATTAATGACAGGAGGAATATCTTTATTAAGCGTAGCAACCAATTGGCTGGCTTGTTTTGTTATTTGACCTAATGACTCAACCATATTTAGCCAGTTTTTTGATTCCAACAAAGTCTTTAAAGCAACGGATGACTTTAATAAATTTCCACCCAAAGCTTCAATGGGTAAACTGTTCAATTTTGTCAATAAACCATTTAAATTATTGGCTATACCCGATAGTGCATTTGGTATGGTAGGCAATTCAGGATACTGTCCCTGATAACTGATGGTTTGTTTTTCATCATCAGGAAAAAAATCCAATTCTACAAATAATTTTCCCGTTAAAAAATTCCCCGTTTGCAACCTGGCACGCAAACCTTCTTTAACCAGCTGGTCCATGATGATTAATCCGACATCTACTTCTCCGCGCTGTTGATGATTATTTAATTCTGCCGTTGGCACTCTTTCTGGTTCAATTTCAACCATCACGGGAATTCTTAATAATCCCGTATTATTATCTCTTTCCATCGAAATTTCCTGAACAGTCCCGACACGAATACCCCGCAGTTCAACAGGAGCACCGACGGCAAGACCCCTGACAGTATCATTAAAATATAAAACATAGGGAAAATGTTGCATAATAGGTTTTTCCTGACTTTGTTTTAAATTTTTATAAAGGTGAAAATAATGCTTTTCAGGGACTTTTTGATTACTACTAACACTCGCTGGAGTCACAAAAGAAATACCGCCAGACAATAACGAGGTTAAAGATTCAACTTCCAGATTAATGCCTTGAGCATCCAATGCCAGGTCAAATCCACCAATATTCCAAAAACGTGTATCCTTATAAATAAATTGGTCATGGGGCGGCCTAACTATCACGGCTATATTGATAGCTTCATAGTTATCCGATAATTTATAACTCACCACCTCGCCTACTTCAATTTGCCTAAAATAAACGGGAGAACCTACAGATAATGACCCCAAACCATCTGATTTCAAATGAAAAATAGTGCCTTGAGTATCAGAAGTCACGGATGGTGGTTCTTCCAATCCAATAAAGCTATTTTCTGTTTGACCATCTTTTCCTGGGTCAACCGCAATATAAGCACCACTGATTAAAGTATTCAAACCACTAACCTGACTACTGTTAATTCTTGGCCTGACCACCCAAAATTGACTTTGCTGATTCAAACTTTTACCAACAACAGGATTCATTTGGATCTTAACAATTACTTTTGATAAATCGTCGGTAAATGAGATAGAAAGCACATCTCCAACATCAATATCACGGTAACGAATTTTAGTTTTTCCTGCAACCAAACCAATGGCTGTTTTAAATTGCAGAGTGATGACTGGTCCTGTTTCTGATAGAGTCTTCATCATCAACCAAAGACCTAAAATGCCAGCCAGCACAGGCAATATCCAGACAAAAGAAAATTTACTTTTATCTGGACTGACGATTGCTTCAGGAATATTCTCCAAATGTTCATTTTGCATCATTGCTTGGCATCCCATATCAATCGGGCATCAAAACTTTCAGCCGCCAACATCGTCATAATAACAACCACGGAAAATGCCAAAGCTCCAACACCAGGCTGAATACTGGCAATTTCACCGAACTGAACCAAGGCAACCAATAAAGCCACCACAAAAACATCAACCATTGACCATTTCCCAACCAATTCAGTCATTCTATACAGTTTTGTGCGTTGAAGTTTATACAGCAATGATTTTTTTTGAACAGAAACCATCAGTAAAACCAAAGCGCCTATTTTTAACAAAGGAATAAATACACTGGCAATAAATATCACCAAAGCCAATGGCCACATGCCATGACTTGCCAAATAAATCACACCACTCATGATGGTATCAGACTTGGTATCACCTAAATAAGACACCGTCATAATTGGTAATAAATTTGCTGGAATATACATAATGATTGCAGTCAGTGTATAAGCCCAACAATATTGAATGCTGTTTGGTTTTCTTTGAGTTAAGGCGGTATGACAACGAGGGCAACTGAATTGTCCCGTTGCAGAATGACGCATGACCAAAGTACAGCAATGACAACTGATTAAATCATGTTCAATACCACGAGGATAAATTGTTTTTTTGACTGTATTCATTGGTTGTTCGATTCCCATTGACGAAGATGACTCCATAGCCAGCCAAAATCAATGCTACGCAAACTATAAACATAAACAAATACCAAAGCCACAAAACACAACAAAGCGGTTCCAACAACGACTTCTGCAATATCTGTTAATTTAACAAAAGACACTAGCACCGCCAATAAAAAGACATCCAACATACTCCAGAACTGTATTTTTCCAACCCATTTCAAACTTTTTTTAAGCCATGAAAAATGCCAATGAAAATAAATAGAGAGGACAATAAATATCACCAAAAGAGCTTCCAAAAAAGGTGCAATAATCAAGGTAAAACCAACAACAATCGCCAGCATCCCCATGTGATATTGTTGCAAAATCAGGACTGATTCAAATAGAGTTATTTGCTGAATTCTACCTTCAATATTCAAAGATAGAAAGGGAAAAGCATTGGCAAAAATCAACAATAATAATACGGTTAAATAAAATGCCAGGGGAGATTGTAAGCCATGTCGTGGTAGTCTCATGATGAGATGACCACAATTGACACAATTTACTTTCCAGCCCATTTGAATAACGGGAATTATTTGCAAGGCATCACATTCATGACAAGCTGTTAATTGTGGTTTTTTAAGGAAATTATTCATATCGAGGAAGAATGACGAGCGACAATATTTTTTATATTCCTATACTCAGGAATCATATTCAATTTTTAATATTGAGCAACCCAGCCCTTGACTTTAAAGTCTCTGGCAAGTTTTACCTTAAACTTTTTTGCCGCAGTATAATTTTTTAAGGGGCCTAGTCTCACTCGATAATGCAATCCTGACTTTCTTTCAACTTTTTCAATTAACGCAGGATATTTTTTTGCCAGCAATTTTTTTCTAAAATAAGCGGCATTGACCTCGTGTTTATAACTTCCTGCTTGCACCACCCATTTTTTAGTTTTTAACTTAATGGAGGGGCTTTTTTTGAAACTTTTTTTAGTTTTTGCCAACAATTGATTTTTAGTTTTTGGTTTTTTAGTGGATACAACTTTTTTAACTTTCTTTTTTTCAACTGAAACCGTTTTATTGGTTTCTTTCCAGAAATTCTTTGCTTGTAGTTGTTGATCAATAGGAGTCGTTTGTTTAACCTGTAATTCAGGTGTTTTTTTAACTGATATTTTTACAGATTTTTCAGGTATTAGGCTACTTTCCATAACCACTTTATGTCGCGTTTTACCATCTAATAACATGGGTAAAAAAATCACAGAAAGAGAAGTCAAGACGGCTGTACCCACAATTCTTTGTTTTATTTTTATATCCACGTCAACTCCAATTGCTATAAAAAAAGATTAAGTTCAATGATTTACAAATGAAAGTTAATCTAATTATTTTCTTTAATTAAAGTATAGTCTGTTTTTGAGTAATTTCAGAACATCTGCCACCAAATAAAATGAACCAAAAACAATTAAGCGATCATTGTTTTTCATTTTTTTCAGCGTTTTATTCAATGCTTCTTCGACATCTTCAAAAAGACTAAGTTCATCTAAACAGCCTACCCCATCAAAAACTTTTTTAATATGACCTGAATCACAACCCCTTTCATTTTTAATACTCACGACTGACCAATGATTAATAGTCTGTTTAATTGACTGGTATATAGAAGCAATATTTTTATCCATCAATGCACCAAACAGAGCAAAATCATCCCCGACTACTTGACGCTGCATCAACATTTCATTTAATTCAAAAACAGCTTCTGCATTGTGAGCAACATCAACAATAACTTCTTTTCCCTCAATATTAAAAACTTCAAATCTTGCAGATATTTTAATATTTTGTAAGCCAGCAAAAATTTGTTCTTCAGTCACCTTGATCTGCTTCAGTAATTGCAGACTCATCAAAACGGCAGCAGCATTTTGAACTTGAACATCACCATTTAGATTTGGCAATGGGATGTCCTTATAATTAAGTTGCAATTCTGCGCACTCCCAGCTCCAACAACTCTCTAAAATTTCATAACAATATTGATTATTATTTTGGTAAAGTTTGGCATTAACATCAGCCACTGTTTTAATCAGACTAGCTGGCGAATCAGCTTCAGCAATGACACAAGGTTTTTCTTGTCGACAAATACCCGCTTTTTCAATGGCTATCTGTTCACGAGTTGAACCTAACCAATCCTGATGATCTAAACCGATACTAGTAACAATTGCCACATCCGCATCCAATACATTAACGGCGTCCAATCGCCCCCCCAGACCGACTTCCATGATAACAACATCCAGCGGCATTTGATCAAATATAATCATAGAAGCCAGAGTGGTGTATTCAAAATAAGTTAATAAAATTTCTTGACGAATTGCTTCAATTTTTTCAAAAGCTTCACAAATGAGATCATCATCAACCTCTTTTGAATTTATTTTAATTCGCTCATTAAACTGAAATATATGTGGTGAAGTATAACTAGCAACTTGATAGCCAGAAGCAACCAAAATAGACTCTAACATTGCAACACACGACCCCTTTCCATTGGTTCCTGCAACGCTAATTAAAGGCCATTGTTTGTTAAATTCCAATCGATCAAGAATAATTTGGCATCGGGACAAACCCAGATCAATATTATTGGGACTGATATGTTCTAGCTTAGCTAACCATTGCTGGAGATTGAGAGGAGATGACATGGAAGTTTAGGTAACTCGCAATAAATAAACTACCCATCTTAAGTAGGTGACCATAATTATCTTAACAAAATTTTTGCTCAAGATTTTTTGACCTTTGGTGTTACTGCTCTGATTGCATAGA
>JABHHM010000415.1 GCA_018671575.1 Methylococcales bacterium
TCTATGCAATCAGAGCAGTAACACCAAAGGTCAAAAAATCTTGAGCAAAAATTTTGTTAAGATAATTATGGTCACCTACATATGACTATTTTTTTTAACATTCAACACCAATAGATGCAAAGTAATGACGTCATCATCTCTAACCAGCGTCACTTGTCGTGCTTTTATGTTAATGACTTTTGCATCATTAATGACATCTCCCACCACCACTGACTGATTATTGATCACTGCAACATTCCTGACAGGAGAAATCAAAATGGATTTTAAAATTAATGGCTTATTTTTTTTAACCGCAACTGATTGTGTTTTACCATTGTCAATCGATACCGAAGACTGATTTTTTGCCTTATAATAAACAGGTTTAGTCGGATCACTCAAAGTCTGATTGTCAAACGCAAAACTCAATGAAGCATAAAAACAAGCCAATAAAAAAAGATGCCTCATACCCCTATCCAACCTTTGCTCAAACTGAGAGTATGCACCGTTAAAGTAACCCTAGCTTCAGGATATTGAGTTACTTCGTAGATCAACTCATCCCAAAATAATTTCCACTTCAATGACTCAATAGATTTTAAGACCGCCAAAGTATCCCTATAATTACCTTGAAAAGTAATCTTAATTCCATGCTGATAAACGACAGGTAATTTCTTATCTTTCGAACTCTCTTTTACTTTTTCCTTTTCCTTTTCTTTTTCCTTCTCTTTTTCCTTCTCTTTATCTTTTTTGGTTGATAACTTCTTGGTTGGAATACTTTCTATTTTTATGATATTCAGTGTTGTATGACTGGTCAGAATTTCTTCTAATAAGTAAGCCATTTGTGTCGGCTGAATCAAATCAATGGAGGTATTTTTCATATCATTATCAATTTTTTTAATTGATTGATTCAACGATACAATTTCTTTCAAATTCCGCTGATCAGGATCACTTTTTGGTTTTCCCTGAACAGTTATTAATTCAATTTTTTTCGGATTAATCTCAAGCTTAAGTTCTGACACTTCTGCCATAAGCATTGTATGTTGCTTAACCATTGGGCTGTAAAACATCATATCCCAGATAGCCAATGGAAGCCCTATACAAACTGCCAAACTGAGCATTCGCTCACGCTGCGACAGATTGATGAACACCTCATTAATTTCCTGATATTTAGCTCGTAGTTTTTTCATTGTGGTACAAATTGCTTCATTATATTATTAATCACATTTTTGACTTTTTCTTTGCGTTTTTTATCTGCCGCCAGATGGGCTTCAACACTCAAAGATTTCTTTTTCTTTTTAAATATCACCACTTTTTCTTTATAAGTTTCGAGCTTAAATTGCAAATAGGTATTTTCTACTACGGCTACTTTAATTTTTTTAGGGTCAACTTTAGGTTGCTTAATTTCAAAAGTAGAAAACTCCACCCCTGAAAATACTTTCTCAGAAGACAGTTTTTTTAATAAACGAGGAACACTTTTAGCCTTAACTGTTTTTCCTTGAAAGAGGACATAAGCCCCACCCTTAGAAAAAACAATTTCAGTAAACCAAAGATCAGGCACATTTTGTTTTGCCAATCCCGTTAAATGACGAGAAAAACCTTCTGTATTACCCGAAACACCTTTTGCCAAATTCTCAAAAACCTGTTGTTTTCCTTTTAACTCTTTCGATAATTTTTTTATTTCTTCAAGGTAGACAGGATTGGGTATTTTAGGAGAAAGCTTAGCTGTTTCGATTTCTATCTCTTCATTAATCTGATCCAGCTCAGCTTGCAGTGTCAAACTTTTTTCTTGCAATGGAGGGACTTCTGACGCTTTCAAAATATAAAGAGAAAATAAAACAACGATAATACTGATAAAAAGTATCGCAATATTTTTAATCGTTACATAGTGTACAGGGGGTATCAACGAATCCTGATATAAATTAATTTGTTGATATTTCATTCTGACACATCCTGCCGAAGTGCCGCACCTACCGCTGGCAAACATCTTGCTTGAATTACCGCAGGAATTTTTTCTTCACAAACAAATAGACGGTTTAAATCCAATTGACAACATTTCACACCCAACTGTTTACCCGTATAGGGAGGCAAATAAGGTATGGGTTCTTCAGTCGGCGCAATAACAATAGAACCGACAGGCGCCTGAACAAAATGGCTTTCATAAAAATCCATTGAACGTTGCAATTCAAGAATTAAAGTATCCATTGTGCTTTGTAACTCAGGTGATATCTTAACCACTTTACCTTCAACTGAAAAATCACCTGATTCCATAAAGGTATTAATCCCAAGATCCAGTTTTCGTGTTAAATACATTATTTGTTCATTAAATATTTGCAAATACCCCTCTTTATTATCTAAATAAATAAGAGACAAACCAAGTTCACAATCAGGCAACATTTTTGCAACATTTCTCAATGACAACTCAAAAATATCAATCGCCTTTAATTTCAATCCTGATTCAAGAATGACATCAACCAAAGGTTTTATATCGACTGAATTGGTTGCAACGGCATAGTGTAAATTTTTATCTTTTCTTTGATGAGGTTCAGGAATTTCAAATAAATCAATAATGGCTGACTCAACATCAAAATCAACCAAGTCTTTAATTTTCCAGCGAATGGCTTCTTTTAATTCATCTGGATCAACATCAGGAACTTCAAGTTGCAATAAATTATAGGTATCAGGATGAAGTACATTGACACACGGCACATCTTTCCAATGATTTTTAATCACATATTGATTAAGAATATTTTCTTGCTCTTCAAGATTGTGAGCAGGTTGGAAATCACAGAATGTTAAAATTGGACGTTCATTTTTTTTAGATATCACATGAGCAAAGGAAATCCCATTGGGGTGAAACCCCACACCCAATTGCCCCAAATTATTTGTTGATTTTTTTTTGAATGGTATTTGCACAATATTTTTTCTTATTATTATAAACTCTCAAATAATTACCAATAATTGTAACTATACATACTCTATAAGCTTAGAAGTATTTCTAATAATTTCAATGAATTATTGAGATATTGTAATAATTAACTTTCACAACCTTTGTCTTACCTAAAAAGAAAAAAGAAAAACCCGACAAACTGATATTTTTTTGTTCCAATTAGAGTAAAATATGACCTCATCCGATTAACATTAAAAATATTAGGGACGAACACAAAATGAATGAAACAACGTCCACATCTCAACCCAATTTTGAACTCACCACCTCTCGCCAGTTTATTTCCTGGTTGAAAGAACAAAATATCAGCTTGTGTTTCAGCACCTATCAAACAGGAAAGGTTTTTTTACTGGGGCATAACTCGGGAGATCAGCTGTCTGTTTTTGAACGCACTTTTGATCGTCCCATGGGAATGTGGTCTGATGGCCAAACATTGTTACTCAGTTGCCTCTATCAAATTCATCAATTCAAAAACAGCTTGGAATCGGGTGATAATGCGGATGGTTATGATCGACTATTTGTCCCTCAAATCAGCTACATTACAGGTGACTTGGACATTCATGATCTGGCAATGAACAAAAAGGGACAACCTGTTTTCATCAACACATCATTCGGATGTTTGGCGACCAGTGATGCAGAACACAGCTTTCAGCCACTCTGGAAGCCACCCTTTATCAGCCAATTATCACCTGAAGACCGTTGCCACTTAAATGGTCTGGCAATGAAAGATGGTGAGCCCGCCTATGTCACCGCTGTTGCTGCCACCAATATCACCGATGGCTGGCGAGACAATCGTCGCAATGGAGGCATTGTGATGGAGATTGACAACAGTGAAATCATTGCCAATGGTTTATCCATGCCACATTCACCCAGATGGCACAATGGCAAACTATACTTGGCGAATTCAGGCACTGGTGAATTTGGTCACATTGATTTGAATACAGGTCAATTTGAAGCCATTGCCTTTTGCCCAGGTTATATTCGTGGCGTGGCAATGCATGGTGATTATGCTATTTTGGGATTATCTCGTCCTCGATACAACAAAACATTCAATGGTCTTGAGCTCAATGAACGCCTAGAAAAAGAAAATATTGAAGCCAGAAGTGGCTTATTTGTGGTCGATTTAAAAAATGGTGGCACACCACACTGGTTAAGAGCCGAAGGCTTTATTACCGAACTTTATGATGTCATTGCCTTAGCTGGAGTTGCCCGCCCCAGCATGATTGGCTTTAGAAATGATCAAATACGTCGAGTTTTATCAATGGCTCCATTTCCCACATGAGCCAAAATAAAAAAATAAAAAAATCATTGTTTGAAAAAGCCATCGGTTATCACCAAAAACAGCAATGGTCTCAAGCCATTAATGCCTACAAAAAAATTATAAAAAAAACACCCAATGATTTACCCGCCTTAATCAATTTAGCAACCATCTATAAAAAACAAAAAAAGTTGGACTATGCCAAAGAATATTTTCAACGAGCGGTCAACACACCGAATCCTTCTTTAGAAGCTTGGTATAATTTTGGTAATTGTTGCGTCGAACAAAAAGACTGGCAACAAGCTGAACATTGCTTTCAGCAAGTGCTTAATTTTAACCCCGATTATGCCAATGCCTATTATCAGATAGCCAATATTGCAACAGCTCAAGGGCATTGGCAAAAAGCCGTCGATCATTATCAGCACGTCATCAACTTATTACCCGAAGCAGAAAGTGCCTATTTGGATCAAGGCAATGCTTACCGTCATCTAGGGAAAAATGAACAATCCCTAGCTTGTTTTCAACAAATCATCAGAATCAACCCAGATTCATGGAAAGGCCATTACAGCTTAGCCAGACTCTATTCTCAGTCAAATCAATCAAATTTATTTGAACAACATTACCAACTGTCCTTAAAACTGGTCGACCAACCTTGGTTTATTCATTATAACCTAGCAATGACCTGGTTCGACCATGCCGATTTCGCAGGGGCAGCACAACAATATGAATTGGCCATTAAAGCAGCTCCCGACCAAATGACATCTTACATTGGGTTAGGTGCTACTTACATTCACTTAAGACAAACCAACAAAGCCAAGCAATTATTTCAGCAAGTCAGCCAAAGTGAAGATGTCAGCATACTCAGCCATCTTGCACGCATTATCTGGGAATATAAATTTTTTGATGAAGCCATTGCAGTGTTGGAAAAAATGGTTGCTTTACGACCTGAGCTTTACGATACTCATTTAAATCTGGCAAAAGCCTGCTCACAAAACTGGCAACTCTCTCGCTCCATTCAATGCCTGCAGACCAGTTTAAAAATCAACCCCAACTGCCAAGAAGCACAAGATTTGCTTGCCAACATATATGTCAAGCAAGGCCGTTGTGATGAGAGCGTAGCATTGTATCAACAACAAGTTGAGCGAGAAAATATTTTTTCCAGCGCGGTATCCAGCCTATTATTCACCATTTTATACAGCACCTCCTACACCGCTCAACAAAAAGCAGACAAGCATATTGAGCTAATGAAAAAATGGACCAATGAATTAGCCGAACCAACTGAATTTAAAAACTCATTGAATCCAGATAAAAAAATACGTATCGGTTATATTTCTGCTGACTTTAGAGACCAACATCCCGTGGGACTTTTTCTACAACCCATCTTAAATTTTCATGACAAATCTCAATTTGAAATTTATGCCTATTACAATACTCGAACCTATGATGACAGCACTTATGCCATCAAAGAACAGGTAGATCAGTGGTTTGATGTCGCTGAATGGTCAGATGAACGTCTAAAACATCAAATCATGCAACATAAAGTTGATATTCTGGTGGACTTGGCAGGCCACACAGCCAAAAACCGCTTAAGATTATTTGCCCGACGAGCAGCCCCTGTTCAACTCAGTTGGCTAGGTTATCCTCATTCGACAGGCTTATCCACCATCGATTATTACTTAACAGATAAAATAGTCAGCCCCGAAGACCAACAATCACTGTATGCAGAGCAAGTTATCCGCCTAGAATCACATTGTGTTTTTTGCTATCCACCCGATGACAGCTATGGAGAAGTTGATTTCAACAAATCCAAACAAAGACCACAGGTTATACTCGGATCATTTAATAATCTCACCAAAGTCAATCAAAGTACCTTGCATTTGTGGCTAAAAGTCATGCAGAGCATTCCTGAGGTGCTATTGAAATTAAAAACACCTTCATTCACTGACAAAGTCTGCTTAAATCAGGTGCGAAGTTTTTTTACGAACAACAACATTGACTCTCAGCGCTTGATATTTACGGGACCCTCCTCTCTGGACTCGATGATGCGAGAATACAACGATGTTGATATAGCGCTCGACCCCATCCCATTTAATGGAGGTACAACCAGTATGCAAGCCTTGTGGATGGGAGTCCCCGTTATTTCAATTAAAGGCGACAACTTTTGTGGCAGAATGGGTGCCAGCATGATGCATTTTTTGGGACTGGATGACTGGATTGCCGAATCAGAAGAACAGTACATTGAAATTGTCAAAGAAAAAGTCCGTCAGCGAGATCAATTACTGACCTTGAAATCCACATTACGTCAAAGAATGCTGGAATCACCACTGTGTGATACCCGTGGATTTACGACTGAATTAGAACAAGTGTTTAAAAAAATATGGCGACAATATTGTAATAAACCATGAGAAACCACTGCAATTAAGCATAATGTTCGATATAGTTATTTCGTGCTCGTTTCTTAGCTCACCCACACCACCCATAAACAGGACATATTTTGAACACACAAAGCCCCACACCCAAATTAGAAATTGATGCATCCAGACAACTCACCGCCTGGATGTCAGAACAAAATTGTAGCTTAGCATTTACCACTTATCAGGCAGGTAAATTATTTTTATTGGGACTAAAGCCAGACAATAGCTTATCTGTTTTTGAACGGACATTTGAGCGTTGCATGGGGCTAACGGCCCAACAAAACAGCCTATACATGACCAGTCTGTATCAATTATGGCGATTTGAAAATGTTTTGACTGCGGGCGAACATTACCAAGGCTATGACAAATTATTTGTTCCCAAAACGTCTCATGTTACAGGTGACTTAGACATTCACGACATTAACCTCAACAAAGACGGTAAGGTGGTTTTTGTGAATACTCTATTTTCCTGTATTGCGTCAGTCAGTGAAACCCATAGCTTTGAAGCTCTTTGGAAACCTAAGTTTATTTCAAAATTAGCCGCAGAAGATCGTTGTCATTTGAATGGCTTGGCAATGGAAATGGGTGAAATGAAATATGCCACCGCTATTTCTCAATCAGACATTACGGACGGTTGGAGAGATCATCGTGGTAATGGAGGATGTGTAATTGACATTCAATCCAATGAAATCGTCATTGGTGACCTCTCCATGCCCCATTCTCCTCGCTTATATCAAGGTCGATTATGGTTACATAATTCAGGCACAGGTGAATTTGGTTATATTGATATTCAACAAGGCAAGTTTATTCCTATCGCATTTTGTCCTGGTTATTTAAGAGGATTATCTTTTATTGGTGATTTTGCCATTGTTGGACTATCCAAACCTCGACACAACAAAACTTTTTCAGGCCTGCAACTTGATCAAAAATTGGAAGATCAAAAAATTTCTGCTCGTTGTGGATTACATATCATTGATTTAAAAACAGGCGACAGTGTTCATTGGCTTAAAATCGAAGGCATTGTGGAAGAGCTTTATGATGTTGTCGCTTTACCTGGCATACGATCACCTTCTGCTCTTGGCTTTAAAACAGATGAAATTAGACGAGTCATTACCATCAAGGAAAATGAGCAATTATTAGAAGCAGAAGAACCACAGATCAACGAACCAAGCAATCCTAATCCTATTTTAGTTTAATTTATTTCCATGCCCGTCTCAAAAGTTGAAAGAGAATTTGTTGACCACCTTGTTGAATTGATGCAATCAATAGGCCCAGTTTATTCTAAAAGCATGTTTGGCGGACATGGTATTTTTTTGGATGGATTAATGTTTGGCCTTGTCGCCTCGGGCACTTTATATCTCAAAGTTGACAAAGAAACTGAACTAGAATTCAAAGCCAAAGGTCTGGAAGCTTTTACCTACCAAAAAAATGGCAAAGCATTCAGCATGTCGTATTACCAAGCACCAGAAGAAACGCTAGAAGAATCAGAGGAAATGAATATTTGGGCGAATAAAGCCTATGGATCTGCCCTGAAATTAAAAAAGAAAAAATAAGCCCCTTCCAAATTAACATTTTCACCTAAACTTAGGGGATGCGCAATAAATAAACATCCAACTTGCTTGCATCCAAAGGGCATAGCAATTTTTTTGTCCGCCTTTTTGTTGAAAAATAGTTGTGTAGTTTGACTATACGCCTATTTTTGCGCCTCAAAGGCGAACAAAAATCCTGCACAATTTGGATATTTATTTCGCTTCCCCTTAATAGATATATCTTAATTTAATAAGTTTTCAGTGAAAATGCCTAACAAACCATTAAATCAGCTTTTTTTCATCACAAAATATATCAGCTTATTTTATTGTGTATTTTTTGTGCAAAACATCTCTGCACAAGAAGAAAATAGCCATATTATCAAAAGGGTCAAACCTGTCATATTTGTTGTAGGTCAGCCCAAAGTAACACCTACACCAGTTAAAACCATCAAAAAAATAGAATTAATCAAATTTGTAAAACAAAAAGACAAACAAGTCACTCAAGTTGAGAGCAAGAAGAAAATCACACCTCCACCGATTGTTATTCAACAAATAGAAAAAAAATCCAAAGCCAATAAAATAAAAACCGAAACTAAAAAGGTCATAAAAAAGAAGACGACTTTAAATAAGGAAAAAATAGAACAAACTGTAATATCAAAGCCCCTTGCATTAAAAAAAGAAACCCTCACACCCAAAAAGAAAGTGAAAAAAGAATTATTACCATCTTATGAATCTATTATTAAATCAAAATCATTGAATAAAGCTAAAAAAATTGTCACTCAGGAAAAAATTAAACCATTAGAAAGCAAATCTGTTACCACACCAAAACCAACAACACCTCTTGAAAAACCACGCTTACCGAAAGAAATATCAAAACCAATCATACCGACAAAAGTGATAACCATAAAAAAAATAATGCCCATAAAAAAGGTAATCACACCCGTTATTAAAACTCATAAAAAGAAAAGCACAATAAAACCAGAAAAAAAACAGGCAATTAAACCTATTTTACCTGAATATGACCCTACCAAAAAACACAAAAAATTAGCCCGTAAAAAAACAATCAGAAAATTACCCGATAATTTCAAATACCCTCTACTGAGAGAAAGTACCGATAAGCAATTCCAAAATCGTCTTGACAGTGTTGTTTATAATTTAGGCTATCGACGTGCCGTCAATAAAAAACTATTGGCAATTACCGTTGTTGATGTTACTCAAAAAGACCAACCCAGAGTCGCCTCCGTCAACCCTGATGTCATGATGTATGCTGCAAGCTTACCTAAAATAGCCATATTCTTAGGTGTCTTTGAGAAGATTGAACAAGGCAAACTGAAACTAACATCAAGTTTGAAAGAGCATTTACATAAAATGATTCGAGTCTCATCCAATTATTCTGCCACCTACCTTTATAATAAGGCAGGAAAACGATTCATTGCCAAAACATTACAATCTAAAAAATACAAATTATATGACCGAAAGTACAATGGTGGTTTGTGGGTTGGCAAACCCTATGGAAAATACCCTGCCTGGAAAAGAGACCCTTTACATAATTTTTCTCACGGTGCGACTACCCTACAAACTGCTCGTTTTTATTATTTATTAGAAACGGGGAGATTGGTTTCTAAAAAACGAAGTCAGCAAATGAAACAAATCATGGCAAACCCAGGAACCAACCACAAGTTTGTCAAAAGTCTTAAAAAATACCGACCAGGCAGTAAAATATATCGTAAATCAGGTACATGGCGTACTTATCATGCCGACAGCGCCATCATTGAAAGAGCAGGAAAAACGTATATTGCGGTCGTCTTAGCACAAAGTAGACATGGTGGAAATTGGATAAAAAGATTGATTATTCATTTGGATGACATGGTATTTAAATAATACGAAACAGAAAACCATTGGTTTGAACTGTCAGCCAATATTGTAAGGTAACGCGCAATAAATAAACTACCCATATTGCGCAGAAGTTTTGTTTGTCTTTTTTGTTACAAAAATAGGCGTGTAGTCGCCCTACATAACTATTTTTGTGGCAAAGAAGACGGACAAAAGAGCCAGTAAGATGGGTAGTTTATTTATTGCGAGTTCCCTAAGTTTTAGCTTAATGCCATTTTCAAATGAGTTCGCTTACTGTTAGATAGCATCGCTTTATCATTGGCTTCACTCATTTCACCCGCCAATTGCTGATAAATTTCACCAGCCCAATCTTTGTCGCCTAAGACATCAATCACACCTTCAACCCATTGAATTTTCTCAATGTTATTTTGTAATTTATCTTTACCTTTTGCATAAGTGCTTTTAATAACATCGGCTTCAACTTCATCTGCTTTCATGCGACGAGCGAGTTGAACACATTGTGCAGCACTTGCACAAGCGGCAATCGCTTTATCGTTTAATGCAGATGCAGACTCAGCATCCCCCAGTTTATTGGACATTAAACTCAAATGAGCAAATTCATAGTGGCTAGAAGCCAACTCTTCTGCTTGTTTTAATATAGATTTTGCCCAGTCTTGATCATCAAGGTCTTCAACAATCGCACCTGCTAATTTACTGTAATCATAGGTTGATTTTGAATCAGCACTTGCAATGCCTTCTTCTATTTTCTTGTAATAACCTGATGCCAAAGTTTTCCCAACAGTTTTATCAGCAATATCAGTCACTACGCTATGACACACCTGTCGACTCGCCATGAAGTTAGCACATTGGTCAAAAGAATAATTGTAAAGTGTCGTTGCCCATTCTGCATCTTCGATGTGATTATTAATCGCAATAATCAAATCACGATATTTATTGAAATTAAAAGATTCATCATTCAATATTTTCTCAGCAGTCGTCAGTAGTTTTTTGGTATAAAACTTATCATCCAAGTCAGCCATGACCGTATCCGCAAGATTCAAGTAATGAATTAAAGAGGTAGCTTTATCTTCAACTTTTTGGAATTCATTGTATTTATCTTGATTGGCTTCACGTTTTTCCAGTTTTTCATTAATTTGGGCAACCCAATCAGTATCATCAGCAAAACCCTCATTGATTATAGTGGCTACTTTTTTCATTTCACCCAATGAAGTTACTCGGTCTTCTGCTTCACTCAATAATTCTTTACCCAGTTCTTTGTCACCTAAAATGGTCATCGCCATATCAGCCGTTGCCAAATAATCAGGTGCAGTATCGGCAGATTTTTGAGCTTGTTTCAACAAATCAGCAATGAGGTCTTTATCACCTGTTTTTTCATTCACTTCATTGGCAATTTTTACAAAACCTTTAAAATCCTTAACTGATTCAGCGGCTTTCCGATAAATTCCACTGGCTCGATCTTTATCTTCAAGATTTTTTAGGATTTGAGCAGCTAAATCCATTAAATCATTAGTTCCGCTGACTTTTTCTTCCGCTCTGGTGTAGATATCAGAAGCAAATTCTTTGTCTTTCAAATCATCAATAATGGCTTGGGCTAATTTACCCAGATCCATGGCAGATTGCGTTAAACCTTCCACTTTGGTATAAACCGTTTTTGCCAGATCGGTATTTTCCAATTCAACAGCAATGAATTTGGCGATATTGGTGAGCTCAGTTCTATCAGAAATATCACCCAATGCTTGTTCATAATTAGATGCAGAGGCTTCCTTGTCTTTTAATAAATTCCAATAACCTTCGGCTAAATCACGAAACTCTTCGCCACTCATGGCAAATTCAGCCGCTTGTTCCATCAAATCTTTGGTTTTTTCAGTGTCTTCAAATAATTCAATTAAGCCACCGCCCAATGCAACAAAATCTTTTGGAAATTGGCAATCTGTTTCGGCATCCTCCATGATTTGTTTTGCCCAATCTTTATCATCAAAGATTTTGGCGGCACCCATAGCAAATTCAACCGTGGCAGTCACATCATCACAATATCTTTCGGCTTTTTTGTATAAAACTTTGGCGCTTTCAAGATCACCACCGTTGGCAATTTTTCCAGCCAAGCCCGTGAAATCTTCAAATGTTTTACAATCACCTTCCAATTTGCCAATCATTTCATTGGCGAGTTCTTCATCACCTGCAGCCTTGGCAAATCCAGCCAATTGCAAGAATTCTTCAGGTTTACTGGCTTCATCTGCCGCTTGCTTGATTAATTCAACACCTTTTTCTTTATCACCCAAATAAACGGCATAACCATGACCCACCGCAGCAAACTCAGGCCCTTCAAAACAAGCTTCTTCGGCTTGTTCCAATAAATCTTTGGCATAATCTTTGTCATCCAGACCATTGGCGTGACCACCCGCCACAGCAACATATTCTGCGGGGAATTGACATTGCATCTCTGCTTGATTTAATAATTCTTTTGCATAATCTTTATCCGCTGGATCGGCTAAAGCTTCATTAGCTAATGCAACAAAATCATCTGCAGAAGCACATTCTGATTCACGAGATTCTAATTCTTCTTTTTTCGCCATGGTTGCTGATACTCCATTTTAATTAACGTATTTATGGTACATATTCTAACATATAGACAGGATATTATAGTCTTATCCTTATTTTTTCAAGAGTAAGGTAACACGCAATAAATAAACTACCCCTATTGCGCAGAAATTTTGTTTGTCTTTTTTGTTACAAAAATAGGCGTGTAGTCGCTCTACATAACTATTTTTGTAACAAAAAAGACGGACAAAATAGCAAGTAAGATGGGTAGTTTATTTATTTCGCTTCCCCTTATTTTCTGGCAATAAAAATAGCTCTTTTTGGGGCAGGATAACCTTCAATTGTTTTATTTTTATCTTTTGGGTCTAAAAAATGAGCCAATGACTCAAATTTCATCCAGTCCGTTTGTCGCTGCTCTGCAATGGAGGTCTGATTAACATCAATCAATTGGATATCTTGATAATGACAACGCCTCATCCAGCCCATCAATGTCTCACAGGTTGGAATAAACCAGACATTTCGCATTTTTGCATAGCGTCCTTCGGGAACCAGAACTTGCCCTTGATCACCGTCAATAACCAGCGTTTCCAGCACTAATTCTCCGCCTTTTTTCAAACATTCTCGCAAACGTACCAGATGGTCA
>JABHHM010000445.1 GCA_018671575.1 Methylococcales bacterium
AACTTTTTTGAATTGGGCGGTGATTCTATTTTAAGTATTCAGGTCATTGCACGGGCTAATCAGGTCGGTTTGGCGTTAACGCCAAGGCAATTATTTGAAAATCAAACCATTGCTGAACTGGCACAAGTGGCAGGAACTAAACAAGTTGTTGAAGCTGAGCAGGGCATTGTCACAGGTGATTTTCCACTGACTCCCATCATGCAAAATTTTCTACAACGTGACTATGCCAATCCGCATCATTGGAATCAGTCAATATTTTTGGAAGTCCACAAAGCCATTGATGAAGATTTATTAAGACAAGCCATTCAGCACATTTTACGTCAACACGATGTTTTACGAATGCGCCTATTAGAAAACCAAACTGCGACTGTGCTGGAAGAAGAAATCAATGAAGTGATCAACTTTATTGATTTATCCAATATTGCTGAGGACGAACATAAGGCTGCAATAGAAGAACAAACCATTAATGCCCAGAAAAGTCTGCACATACAAAATGGACCTTTATTGCGTGTGGTTTACATGAATTTAGGGGAAAACACTTCTGATCGTTTGTTCATAGTCGCTCATCATTTGGTTATTGATGGCGTATCATGGCGTGTTTTACTGGAAGATATGCAATTGATATTTGCCTTATTACAACAAGACAAAGCCATTGTCTTACCGCCCAAAACGACCTCTTTTAAGGCTTGGGCAAAACGATTAGAAGATTATAGTCAGGCGGATGAGTTTACCCGTCAAAAAGAATACTGGTTGGAACGGGCGCAACAAACGGTTTCTGCTATTCCCCGTGATTTTGATTTAACTGAAAACAATGAGTCTTCTGCTCAGGTGGTGAATGTTGAATTGTCCAAAGAATTGACAGAAATATTGCTGAAAGAAGTCCATGAAACATATCATACCCGAATCAATGATGTGTTATTGACGGCTTTATTCATGGCATACAGTCAATGGACGAACGATACCAATATGAGGATAAGTTTGGAAGGTCATGGTCGTGAGGACTTATTTGAAGGTGTCGATATTTCCAGAACCATGGGTTGGTTCACCAGTTTATTTCCATTAACCTTGAGCCAGTCTGAAAGTTATCAAGCAACCATGAGTTCAGTTAGTGAAGAAGCAAAATCACTGGCAGTGGGGGATTTGTTAAAGTCCGTCAAAGAACAATTAAGAGAATTGCCGTTCAATGGTGTGGGTTACGGTATTTTAAGGTATTTAGGCAAAAATGAAGACGACCTTGCCATTCTGGAACAACAACTTGATCCTGAAATCAGTTTTAATTACCTCGGACAATTTGATGCCTCTGTACCACAGACCGATGATTTTGGGCCTGCCAAAGAATCTGCAGGTGCACCGCATGATGAAAGTTGTCAACGGGGTCAACTGATCGATATCAATGGCGGTATTGCCAATAAAACTTTACGCATGGGATTTGCCTACAGTGACAACATCCATAAAGTGGAAACCATTGAAAAATTTGCCAATCATTACATTGATGCATTGAAAATTATCATTTCCCATTGCCAGTTAGAAGATGTCGGTGGTTACACACCATCTGATTTTGCATTAATCAATATTTCTCAACAACAAGTGGATGATTGGCTGGGTGTGAGACGAGATATTGAAGATATTTATCCATTGTCTCCGATGCAACAAGGCATGTTATTTCATTGTCTGGTTGCTCCAGGCACAGGTATTTATATTGAACAAATGGGTTGTGTGTTTGAAGGTGATATCAACTTAAAAGCTTTTGAAGGCGCTTGGCAGAAAGTCATTGATCGTCATTCCATTTTAAGAACAGGTTTTGAATGGGATAAATCAGCGGATCCTGTGCAAGTGGTTTATCGACAACCCTGCATTACCTTGGCAGAGGAAGATTGGCGTGATATTGATGAGTCCGTACAAAAACAGAAAATGAATAACTGGTTATTACAACAGAAACAACAAGGTTTTGATCTGCAAAAAGCCCCTTTGATGACCATTACTTTAATACGCCTGACCGATGAGCGTTGGCAGTTTGTTTAGTTGCATCATCATTTATTGATGGATGGCTGGTCAATGCCGATTTTATTACAGGAAGTATTTGCCTGTTATGAAACGTTATCACTCAATCAAGCATTACAATTACCACCTGCTCGAGGTTTTCGTGATTATATCGCTTGGATTGCCAAGCAAGATAACCATAAAGCTGAAGAATTCTGGAAAAAAGCACTGAAAGGTTTTAGCAGTCCCACCCCATTTTTTGTTGATACCTTACCCAAACAACAAAAACAAACAGGGCAAGGACAAAAAGTATTTCATGTGACTGAGAGAATTACCCAACGTTTGGGTGAATTAGGCAAACAAAATAAACTGACTTTAAATACCTTGGTGCAAGGGGCTTGGGGCATCTTATTGAATCGCTACAGTGGTGAAGATGATGTGTTGTTTGGTGCCGTTGTCTCAGGTCGACCCGCTGAATTACCCGGTGTTGATACCATGGTGGGTATTTTCATCAATACTTTACCTGTGCGAATCTGTTTTAATGAAGATGAATCTTTATTGGAATGCCTCAACGAGTTGCAAGCCAATCAAGCTGATCAGCGACAATATGAATATACGCCATTGGCAAAAATCCAGCAATGGTCAGATGTTGAAGCAGGGCAGGCTCTGTTTGAAAGTATTCTGGTGTTTGAAAATTTTCCCGTTGAACAAGTTTTGGAGCAACAAAATAAAGGCAGTTTAAAAGTTGTAGATGTGATGTCATCGGAACAAACAAATTTTCCAATGACATTGATTGTCAGTCCTGGTGAACAATTGACTTTGGAGATTCTATACAGTAAAGAACGCTTTGAAGATCATGTGATCGATCGATTGTTTGGTCATTTTGAAAAGATATTGGCAAGAATGATTGAAACCATGGCGCAACCTGTTCTGAATATACCGTTGTTGACTG
>JABHHM010000478.1 GCA_018671575.1 Methylococcales bacterium
CGGAAGTGAAACGGTACAGCGCCGATGATAGTGTGGGGTCTCCCCATGTGAAAGTAGGACATAGCCAGGTTTTAATTTTAAGCCCTTGCATTATTGCAAGGGCTTTTTTTATGGCTGATGAAAATTGTTCATAGGATGAACTAGGAGTGATATTGCCATGCGTTGGCCACTAACTTTAGTTTTAATTCCAATTATTTGTATTGCTTTGATAACATTATATACGGATGATATTGTTAACAGTTTATTATTTCATCCTGTCAAAGGTTTATCTGTTAAATTAGAAAAATTTAAAAATATTGATATTGAAAATATTTTTATCAAAACAAGTGATGGAATTAAAATTAATGCATTTTATTTGCCTGCAAAAATACCTACAAAACGGACAATTTTATTTTTTCATGGAAATGCAGGTAATGCATCACAAAGACTAAATGATGCAATATCATTGATGTCATTAAATGCTAATGTATTTTTGATGGAATATCGAGGTTTTGGGTTGAGTGATGGTGTTGCGACTGAAGATGGTATATATAAAGATGCTGGTGCAGCTCTTAATTTTTTAATTAAGGATAAAAAAACACCTATTGAAAAAATAATATTATATGGTCGATCTTTAGGCTCTGTTGTTGCTATTGAATTGGCTCAAAATAGAGCTTTTTCAGGTGTAATATTAATTTCACCGCTCTCATCTGGTATCGATATGGCAAAAGTGAAAGGTCTATATTGGCTAAGGTCTTTTGTAGATAATCCATTGGATTCAATTGGTCGTATTAAAAATATGCAATCACCATTATTGATAATACATGGTACAAAAGATGAGGTGATTCCAATTGAGCAAGGCTTTCGTTTAATGCGTGAGGCTTCGGTTTTAAAAGAAATGTTGATTCTGAAAAATGCCAGTCACAATGATATAACCGAAAAATATCCAAAATTATTCTTTGAGCGTATCAATAGTTTTTTAAATAAAGTTCAGCCAGTTTTTAGGTAAAAATCTCTCATAATCTTTTTAATAGTAGGTATAAAAAAGATAACCATTTGGAGGCTATTATTTATCAATCGCTCACAATTTTTCCATAGACATCTATTTTTTTAACCAGCTAAATGATCTTTCGACTATTCATCGTTTTGGAAGAACAGAAAATGTATGAAGTTCATTTCTTTTAACTACTTCGACGGTAACATTGGCAATGTATTTTGTAGCTTCTTGAGAAAATAATTGCCCGTATAACATCATCGGCTAAAATTTTTGTTACGTTAGAATAATCTCCAGAATATGACGATAACACTAGAATTCTACCTGCTTTATTCCTGATGAATTTTTTCCATATTATATCCTTTAAGTCCTGCTGTATCGCTATTTTTTAAACTTTGTGCATCTGCAAGTCAAGTTGCTTTTTTGTTTCTATTATTATTTACTCGCTCTCTAACGACTGGCTCTTGGAGTATTTCTTCCCATAAATACTTTTCGTTATCGAAAGGTTTATATCACTCCATTTCATTCCATTGCCTAAAATGTGTATACACTGCATGGTGATCATGGAAAATCATGAGGTAGCATTCTCCATGTTGCAACCGTCTTCAATATATAAAAAATCCCACAAAATATATCATATAAATTAATTTGAAGAGAAATAAATAAATGTCCAAATTACGCAGAATTTTTGTTCGCCTTTGAAGTCTAAAAATAGGCGTATAGTCGAACTATACAACTATTTTTGCAAGAAAAAAGGCGACAAAAAACAAGCAAGTCGGATGTTTATTTATTGCGCGTCCCCTTATATCGTTGGGATATGATTTTCGTACCATAATATCAACTTCATTATTATTTTTTATTTTGGCATTATTATGATTGTTAGAATGTTATAGCAGTGTATGTATAAGTAAATAGTTATTATGATTATTAAATATATTTAGTTTACATTATGAAAAGAGTCATTATAATCTCGCTTAGTTTTTAAGAAAATTGGGAAATCCTAAATTTCGAGAAAATATGATCTGAAATAAATAAGATGTAAAGATCAACAATTAAGAGATTGGATTTGCATTGTTAGAACTAATATAAATGCTAAATCTTGTTTTATTTATTGATGTTTTAACAAAAATTTAAAAATTATAATTAAAGGTTCTAGGAGAATCATATGGATCAATCTGCACGCTATTCAGACTTAAGCTTGGATGAAGAAACGCTTGTTGCTGAAGGAAAGCACATGCTTGTTGCTTATACTATGACGCCAGCTGAAGGTTATGGTTATTTGTCTACTGCAGCTCATTTCGCAGCAGAATCATCTACAGGTACTAATGTTGAAGTTTGTACAACTGATGATTTTACAAAAGGTGTTGATGCTTTAGTTTATGAAATAGACGAAGCTAATTGCATCATGAAAATTGCATATCCAAATGAATTATTTGATCGTAATGTTATTGATGGACGTGCAATGATTGTTTCATTTCTAACTCTTGCTATTGGTAATAATCAAGGTATGGGTGATGTGAAATGTGCTCAGATGTTTGATTTTTTTGTTCCACCAAAAATGTTACAAATATTTGATGGCCCATCCATGGATATCTCTGATATGTGGCGTATTCTTGGTCGTCCACTTAAAGATGGTGGTTATATTGCTGGTACAATTATTAAACCAAAACTGGGTTTACGTCCAGAGCCATTTGCTGATGCAGCTTACCAATTCTGGTTAGGTGGTGACTTCATTAAAAATGATGAGCCTCAAGGTAATCAAGTATTTTGTCCAATGAAAAAAGTTATCCCTTTAGTTGCCGATGCCATGAAGCGTGCACAGGATGAAACTGGCGAAGCTAAATTATTCTCTGCAAATATTACGGCTGATGATTACCATGAAATGTGTGCTCGTGCTGACTATGTTTTAGAGACTTTTGGTGAAAATGCTTCACATGTTGCATTTTTGGTAGATGGCTATGTTGGTGGTCCAGGAATGGTGACAACTGCTAGGCGTCAATATCCTGGTCAATATTTACATTATCATCGTGCTGGTCATGGTGCGGTAACATCTCCCTCATCAAAGCGTGGTTATACTGCCTATATTCTAGCTAAAATGTCACGTTTAATGGGTGCTTCTGGTATCCATGTTGGAACAATGGGATTTGGTAAGATGGAAGGTGGCAATGAAGATAAGATTATTGCTTATATGATTGAGCGTGATGAGTGTCAAGGTCCTGTTTATTATCAGAAATGGTATGGAATGAAGCCAACTACGCCAATTATTTCAGGTGGTATGAATGCATTACGTTTACCAGGTTTCTTTGAAAATCTTGGTCATGGTAATGTCATTAATACTTCTGGTGGTGGTTCTTATGGGCACATTGATTCTCCAGCTGCTGGTGCAAAATCACTGCATCAAGCATTTGATTGTTGGAAGCAAGGTGCTGACCCAATCGAATACGCAAAAGAGCATAAAGAATTTGCTCGTGCGTTCGAGTCTTTCCCAGGCGATGCAGATCAAATCTACCCAGGTTGGAGAGATAAATTAGGTGTTCACAAATAAGTTGAACCTCTAATTATAAAAAGCCCCTGCTCGCATTATGTGGGAAGGGGTTTTTTTTTAATTATCATTAATTTCTGCCAAATAGATTTTTCGGTCTGGTTAATAAAGTATCTTCAAAAAGGTAAAAATCGTGACGGATATAGATATAGAACAATATAAAATTACCAAAGAACCCTTCTATCAAGCACAATCCAATGAAGTGGAGTTATATGCTGCTGCTTATGAAGCCCGTTTACCCGTTATGGTAAAAGGACCTACAGGCTGTGGGAAATCACGTTTTATAGAATACATGGCATGGAAATTAGGTAAGCCTCTTATCACAGTTGCTTGTAATGAAGATATGACAGCCTCTGATTTGGTTGGCCGATATTTGTTAGATGCAAACGGAACACGTTGGTTGGATGGTCCACTAACAACGGCTACACGTATTGGTGCAATTTGCTATCTTGATGAAATTGTTGAGGCAAGACAAGATACAACAGTTGTTATACATCCCTTAACAGATCATCGTCGGACTTTACCTTTAGATAAAAAAGGTGAACTTATCGATGCTCATCCTGATTTTCAGATTGTTATTTCTTATAATCCTGGCTATCAAAGTATGATGAAAGATCTTAAGCAATCAACTAAACAACGTTTTACGGGTTTAGATTTTGAATATCCTGATTCCAAAGTTGAAGCTGAAATTGTTGTAAAAGAATCTGGAGTAAGTGCTGAACTTGCAACCAAGTTGGTAAAAATTGCTCATACCGCTAGACATTTAAAAGGGCATGGTTTGGCAGAAGGGATTTCAACTAGACTACTGGTTTATGCTGCCACATTGATCAATAAAGGAATTGGAGAAAAAGATGCTTGTCGTATGGCGTTGGTGCGTCCTATAACGGATGATAAAGATATAAGGGATACGTTATACCATGCCATTGATGGTGTTTTTTCATAGTCTGAATTTTGTTCTATAAAAAATTGTGGCATTTTATATTTTATATTTGCGGTGAAAATAACCTATGACACCTGAATTACAGAGCTATCGTAAACAATTGAAGTGCAACTTTAAACAACTTGAAGATGTATTTGAGGATTGTATTAAAGATGCTGTCAGAAAATTATCTGATCAAGGTGTTGATGACTATCTTGATGGCGCATCAAAAGTTTGTATGATCGGGCGGGGCTTTGAACCTGTATTAGGCTATCTTGAAGAAATGCCAGATATCGCCAAAAAATTAGGCGAAGAGATGCTTAAAATTGTTTCAAAAGCTGTTTGGGATATGTCTCGTACTCCAAATGGAAATTCTATCCCCCCTTTTATTCAGTGCCTGCCTGAAGCATCTCGCCGTTTGGGAACTAAGTTGCAAATGCAACATTTTATTACACTGATATTTGAAATGATGGAGCGTACAACAGGTTCTATTCATGGTCATCATGCTACTTTTCCCAGTCCTGGTTTACCCGATTTATTGAGACAAATTCCCTATTTACTAAGCCAAGTATCTATAGAGGGGCTGAGTAACTGGGTTGATTATGGAGTTCGTAATTATACTTCTCACCCCGATCGACAGCGAGATTTTTTCAGTCTGCAGTCCGCTGATAGTAAAGCTATGTTACAACGTGAGCGTCATGGTACTTTATTTGTGGATAATGAGCGTAAGTTAGAGCTTTACATGAGAAGTATTTGGCAAGATTCCGACTATTTTGTTCCTTATTCCATCGGTTTTGATGAACTGCGAAAACCAATACCTTACTATGACGATTTGGGGTTACGTATCCCCGATGTTTTTGATGACAAAAATGGTGTTTCAGGTATCAACAGATATCGAATGACTCTGGCTCATATGGTAGGGCATCGTCGTTGGTCCACTAAACAAATTGCAGATAATTTATCGCCTTTTCAACGAATTGGCGTTGAATGCATGGAAGACTCGAGAGTAGAGTATTTGATTTTGAAAGAGTACCCAGGGTTGAGACGTTACTTTCTTGCATTACACCCAAAACCGATTGAGGGCAGTTGCGATAATAAAAATGAGTCTTGTATCCGTCACCGTTTGGCCATGCTTTCAAGAGCAATTTTAGATCCAGCCCATTCTTATCAAAGTCCTGTTATTCTTGAGTTTGTAGAAAAGTTTCATGACATCATGGCGCAAGGTGAATCCAGTACAGCAGAAGTATCTAAGTTAGGCGTGAGCTTTATTACTCGGACTCGTCGCCAAAGCGACCAATCCCCAAGAATTCGATTTGATAATACCGAAGTAGATTACCGTGATGATAATCGTCATCTGTGGATATTTATTGAAGAAAATGATGAAGCGGAAGACATTGCAAATAAACCTGAAAAACCAGAAATGGTTGAGCCAGAAGGTTTGCCTCCACGTCATTATCATGAATGGGATTACAATACTAAATCTTACAAACCTGATTGGGTAACACTTTATGAATCATTGCACCCACCAGGCAATTCATCGGATATTGATGCTATTCTTGAAAAGCATTCAGCACTTGCAAATTATCTAAAACGAATATTAGATTTACTCAAACCACAGGACTATGTGCGTGTTCGATATCAAGAAGATGGTAGTGATTTAGATTTGGATGTCGCAATTCGTTCTTTAATTGACTTCAAAAGTGGAAGTCAGCCTGACCCGCGTATTAATATGAGTCATAAACATGATGGACGAGATTTTTCAGTTCTTTTGTTACTTGATATGTCAGCATCATTAAATGATATTCCCGATGGTTGTTCTCAAAGTATTTTGGAACTGAGTCGTGAAGCTGTTTCTTTGCTTGGATGGTCTATTGAGCAATTGGGTGACTCTTTTGCAATTGCAGGATTTCATTCTGATACACGTCACAATGTTCGTTATCACCATATCAAGGGATTTAGTGAGCAATGGGATGATAATGTCAAAGGTCGTTTAGCTGCTATTGAACCTGGTTTTTCAACGCGCATGGGAGGAGCAATTCGACATGCCTCTCATTATTTAGAAAGCCAACAATCTGATAAAAAACTGTTGCTAATTTTAACAGATGGCGAACCTTCTGATATAGACGTGGGTGATGATCGTTTATTGATAGAAGATACGCATAAGGCGGTTGAAGAATTAACCAGTAAAAATATTCATACACACTGTATTTCCTTAGATAAAAAGGCGGATGATTACATTCAAGATATCTTTGGGTTAAGCGGTTATACGGTGATTGATAATGTCGAGAGTTTACCTGAAAAATTACCATTGTTATTTACTGCATTGACATCTTAACTGTCAACTATCACAATAAGTGATGGAAAAAAACAATCTCACTCTTTCAATTGAATTTTATTTTAAAGGTAAACAGTTTAATCCTTCGTTGACAATTGATTTGAATAAAGTCATGAGTATTTCTGGTTGTTTACCCAATTTTTATTCACTCATTGCAACTAATAATAATATTGATCTTTATTCATATGAATATGAAATGATGCAGGCAGAGGAGCTTAAAGCGACGAATGCCGAAGGTTTGGTTGCAAGTTATGTGAAACACGGAAAACTAAATATTGTTGAATTTGAAGAGGCTTGGAATCAGCAAAAAATAGTTTTAGCAATGAATGATATTGCCAAATGTCATATGAATATTGACGTTCTGAATGATCATCCCAATTTAAAAGAAGCTTTATTATCAGCCTATAAATTGGGACAATCGTGATTATGTGAAGATTTTCAATGAATGTAACCTTACGTCAATTACAAGTTTTTGAGGCCGCCGCTAGACATTTGAGCTACACCAATGCTGCTAAAGAGCTGTATTTGAGTCAGCCTGGTGTTTCTATACAAATCAAGCAATTAGAGGAATCTATTGGGCTAAGTTTGTTTGAACAGGTGGGTAAGAAAATGCATCTTACGACTGCGGGTCGTGAAATGTTCGTCTATAGTAAATCTATTGGTCACTTATTAGAAGAAGCTGATGGTGTTATTGAAGAGCTTAAAGGTGTCAGAAGTGGGCGCTTAGCTATTTCTATTGCGACTACCGCAAGCCATTTTACCACCCGTTTACTGGCTGCATTTGCCCAACGTTATGAAGGTGTCACCATTAGTTTAGATATTACTAATCGTGAAAGTTTGCACCAACAGTTAGCCGAAAATCAACCCGATCTTGTGATTATGGGACAGCCTTCTAAAGGAATGGATGTTGAATCAGAGGCATTTATGCTTAATCCTCTGGTGATGATTGCACCAACAAATCATCCGCTGGCAAAAAAAAAATCATTGGCATTGGATAAATTTCAAAATGAACATTTCGTGGTTAGAGAATGTGGTTCTGGAACTCGGGATGCAATCGAACGTTTTTTTAAATATCATGAGATTTGTTTTCAAACAGGCATAGAGATGACCAGTAATGAAGCCATTAAACAAGCTGTTGAAGCAGGTTTGGGGCTTGGAATTGTCTCTTTGCATACATTAGAATTAGAATTAGAAACAGAGCGCATTGCTTTGTTAGACGTTGTAGGGTTTCCGATTGAACGTCATTGGTTTATCGTGCAAAGATCAGGTAAAAGATTGTCGCCTGTCGCACAAGCGTTTCGTCAATTTGTGTTGACTGAAGCAAAACGATTTGTTCGTTTACCAATAGATTCTAATTAAATATTGAGGGAAATGCCATTACCGAAAATTTCCAACTAAAAAACTGGTTTAATGATCAGCTAATTTCAAAAATTGCAGAGGATATTTTTTGTATATATAGTGATTTTAATAAGAAATCATTCATTGAATCAATTGTTCCCAAATTAGCCAATATAGAATTAAAGCAACGATCTGACTTAATTACCGATGAATTATATCATCATCTGCCAAAAGATTATCCTGTGGCGATTAAAATTATTCTGGATTCTTTTAGAAGCAAGTCACCATTAATTTATCAAAATGATGAAATGAAAGGGGCTGAAGTATTTTATTACATGCCTCATGGTGGTTATGTTGCAAAATATGGTTTGGATTATTACGATGAATCCATGCAGGCTTTGTTAGAAATTACCAAGCGTTTTACAGCTGAGTTTTCTATTCGGCCGTTTATTCAAAAATATCCTGAAAAAATATTTCCACAATTAATGCAATGGACTGAGCATGAAAATCAACATGTGAGGCGATTGGTGTCTGAAGGGACACGTCCTAGACTGCCATGGGCATCCTGGTTGAAAGAAGTTCAGCAAGACCCATTACAAGTATTAAAATTACTGGACAAACTCAAAGAAGATCCTGAGCTTTATGTCAGGAGATCGGTTGCAAATAATCTCAATGATATTGCCAAGGATCATCCAGATACAGTTGTTGAATTACTTGAATCATGGAAAAAAATTGCCAATCCAAAAACACAATGGATTATCAAACATGCTATGCGTTCATTGGTTAAAACAGGGCATCATGGTGCGTTGAATTTATTGGGTTATAATCCAGCAGTTAAAGTAAAAACCAAATTAAGTTGTAGACAGCAACAAATTAAAGTCGGTGAATCTTTGAGTTTTGAAATTGAAATAAACTCATTTGAAAATAAATCCATTGATCTAATGATTGATTATCAGCTGTATTTTATGAAGTCAAATAAAAAACAATCCGCAAAAGTTTTTAAATTGACTAAAAAAACATTAGAGGCTGGAGAGCAGTTGCTACTGACCAAAAAACATTCGTTTAAAGTTATCACTACGCGTAAATATTATCCTGGGCAACATAGTATAGGGCTGATTATTAATGGTTTAGAGTATGCTAAAATAGATTTTAATCTAAAAAACTGAAAGAATTATTTGTCCATGTGACATGTATCTTAAAGCTGATTTTAGTTATTTTTAATTATATGAAATATGTTATCATCTCCAAAAAATATTATATGGTTTACTTGATTTTTAGTTCAAACCCCTTTTTCTGATTTATTATGGTTTACTGGAGGCCTTTTGAAAAACACAGCGTTATTAGCATTGGAAGATGGTAGTTTGTTTTGGGGTGAGTCAGTTGGCGCTGACGGGCAATCTGCTGGCGAAGTTGTATTTAATACCTCTATGTCAGGTTATCAGGAAATTTTAACAGACCCTTCATATTGTAAACAAATTGTTGCTTTAACTTATCCCCATATTGGCAATGTTGGAATTAACGAGGATGATTTTGAATCAACAACCTCGTCTGTTTCTGGTTTTGTGATACGTGATAGTTCTATGATAGACAGTAATTGGAGAAGTCAAAAAACCTTGCGTGAATTTCTAATTGAGCAGAACATTATTGCAATTGCTGGAATAGATACCCGAAGACTGACGAGAATATTAAGAAAAAAAGGTTCTCAAAATGCCTGTATAGTGACAGGTGATGATATTGATGCAAATCAAGCCATCCAATCGGCAAGTGAGTTTACTGGATTGAAAGGATTGGATCTGGCGCAAGAAGTGACAACCGATCACTCTTACGAATGGAATCAGAGTGTTTGGGATATCAATGAAAAAAATTCCAACAAAACCCTGGAAAAGGAAAAATTTCACGTTGTTGCCTATGATTTTGGTGTGAAAAAAAATATATTGCGACTTCTGGTCGATCGTGGTTGTCGAATGACCGTTGTTCCAGCAAAAACTACGGTTGCTGAAATTTTGTCATTGAAACCTGATGGCGTCTTTTTGTCAAATGGGCCTGGAGATCCTGAACCATGTGGCTATGCTATAGAATCAATTCAACAACTCTTGGAAAAACAAATTCCAATGTTTGGAATTTGTTTGGGGCATCAATTACTTTCATTGGCAAGTGGTGCTAAAACCATGAAAATGAAGTTTGGTCACCATGGCGCTAATCATCCAGTAATTGATTTGGCTACAAAAAAAGTCATGATTAGTAGTCAAAACCATGGTTTTGCCGTTTCTGAAACCGACTTACCAGATAATATTGAAGTAACCCACCGTTCATTGTTTGATGATTCTATTCAGGGAATTCGACGGACAGATAAAAAAGCCTTCGGTTTTCAAGGGCATCCAGAAGCCAGTCCAGGGCCTCATGATGTGGTCGATTTATTTGACCAGTTTATTTCCTCCATGGAAAAATAATTATGTTTGCCCACTTAATATAATGATAGGAATTTAAATGCCAAAAAGAACGGATATTAATAGTGTCTTGATTATCGGTGCGGGACCCATTGTTATTGGTCAAGCATGTGAGTTTGATTATTCTGGTGCACAAGCTTGTAAAGCTTTAAGGGAAGAAGGTTTTAGAGTTATTTTAGTGAACTCAAACCCAGCAACCATCATGACTGACCCAGAAATGGCTGATGCTGTCTACATTGAACCCATTGAATGGCAAACGGTTGCTAAAATTATAGAAAAAGAAAAGCCCGATGTGTTGTTGCCAACAATGGGTGGTCAAACGGCATTAAACTGCGCTTTAGATCTTGACCGAAAAGGTATTTTGAGCGAATTTGGCGTTGAAATGATTGGCGCAAAAAAAGAAGCGATAGACAAAGCGGAAGATCGTGATTTATTTCGACAGGCGATGAAAAAAATTGGTCTAAATATGCCGAAATCTGGTATTGCACATACCATGGATAAAGCCATACAAGTTCAAAAAGAGGTTGGATTTCCAACCATTATCCGACCATCATTTACCATGGGTGGTAGTGGTGGTGGAATAGCCTACAATAAAGAAGAATTTGCAGAAATATGTAAAAATGGTTTGGAATTATCACCAACCAGTGAATTGTTAGTTGAAGAATCGGTGCTTGGTTGGAAAGAATATGAAATGGAAGTGGTCAGAGATACCAATGACAACTGTATCATTATTTGTTCTATTGAAAACCTGGATCCAATGGGGATTCATACTGGAGACTCGATTACTGTTGCTCCAGCGCAAACTTTGACGGATAAAGAATATCAGATAATGAGAAATGCATCCATTGCCGTTTTGCGAGAAATAGGTGTGGAAACAGGTGGTTCAAATGTTCAGTTTTCCATTAATCCTGAAAATGGTGAAATGATCATTATTGAAATGAATCCTCGTGTGTCTCGATCATCTGCTTTGGCATCAAAAGCGACAGGTTTTCCGATTGCCCGAGTTGCTGCAAAATTAGCCGTAGGTTACACTTTGGATGAGCTTAAAAATGAAATTACTGGTGGCGCTACACCTGCATCTTTTGAGCCAACAATTGATTATGTTGTAACAAAAATTCCAAGGTTTACTTTTGAAAAATTTCCACAAGCAGATGCAATTTTAACAACACAGATGAAATCTGTTGGTGAAATAATGGCTATTGGACGAACTTTTCAAGAGTCATTTCAAAAAGCGTTGAGAGGTTTGGAAATAGATGTTAATGGTCTTGATGAAAAGTGTTCAGTACTTGACGATGAGGCACTAATACTTATTAAGTCTGAATTAAATCAATCGGGTGCAGATAGACTATGGTATGTGGGCGATGGTTTTCGAGCAGGGCTCTCAGTCGAAGAAGTGTTTTCAATGACTAAAATTGACCCGTGGTTTTTAATTCAAATTAAAGATTTGATTGATGAAGAGCAAAAGATAAAAAAACTCACCTTCAATGATATCAGTAAAGAATATTTAATTGACTTGAAAAGAAAAGGTTTTTCCGATTTACGTCTTGCTGATTTATTGGGTATTCCCGAAAAACAAGTGCGTGATTATCGATATTCCCAAAATGTGAGGCCCGTCTATAAGAGAGTTGATTCATGTGCTGCCGAATTTGGTGTAACAACCGCTTATATGTATTCTACTTATGAGGAAGAGTGTGAGGCAGATCCTTCGAATAAAGAAAAAATTATGGTATTAGGTGGTGGCCCTAATAGAATAGGCCAAGGTATTGAGTTCGATTATTGCTGTGTTCATGCTGCTTTAGCAATGAGAGAAGATGGTTATGAAACCATTATGGTTAATTGTAATCCTGAAACAGTCTCAACAGATTATGATATTTCTGATCGATTATACTTTGAACCATTAACATTAGAAAATGTATTGGATATTGTTGAATTAGAAAAACCAAAAGGTATTATTGTTCAATATGGAGGGCAAACACCTTTGAAATTGGCTCGCCAGTTGGAAGAAAACGGTGCTCCTATTATTGGTACGTCACCAGACTCTATTGATTTGGCCGAAGATCGTGAACGTTTTCAACAGATGATAGAAGAATTAGGTCTGATTCAACCACCTAACAAAATTGCCAGAAATGTTAAAGAGTCCGTATTGGCAGCCAAAGAAATTGGTTTTCCAATTGTTGTTAGACCGTCCTATGTATTGGGTGGTCGAGGAATGGAAATTGTTTACAATGATGCCGAATTAGAAAAATATATGGCGGAAGCAGTACAAGTATCAAATGAGGCTCCTGTACTTTTAGATAGATTTCTAGATGACGCGATTGAAGTCGATGTTGATGCTATTTGTGATGGTGAAAATGTAATCATTGCGGGAATTATGGAGCATATTGAACAGGCAGGCGTGCATTCTGGTGATTCAGCTTGTTCATTGCCCCCTTATACGCTGAATGCTGAAATGCAAAATAAGCTTCGAGACCAAGTTGTTAAAATGGCAAAAAAACTCAATGTTATTGGTTTAATGAATACTCAGTTTGCCATACAAAATGATAAAGTATTTATATTGGAAGTTAATCCCAGAGCATCAAGAACCATTCCTTATGTTTCTAAGGCAATCGGTATTCCTGTTGCAAAAATTGCTGCTCGTTGTATGGCTGGGGCTAGTTTGGATGAGCAAAAAATTACAAAAGAAATTGTTCCTGATTATTTCTCCGTAAAAGAAGCCGTTTTTCCTTTCGGAAAATTTCCTGGTGTTGATCCAATTTTAGGCCCAGAAATGAAATCGACGGGTGAAGTGATGGGGGTGGGTAATACTTTTGGTGCTGCTTATGCTAAATCTTTACTGGCAATCGGTTCAACATTACCTGAGCCAGGCCCTGTTGTTATTAGCGTTAAAAAATCTGATAAAC